>JAYUXX010000169.1:0-4800 GCA_043752765.1 Saprospiraceae bacterium
CCTCTAATAACCAACTGATCAAAAAAGAACCTTGTTGAATATCAACACATTATGAATTTATTTAATACGAATAAAGGGGTTATTCGAGGTTCCCTTAAGTCTAATTCTGAATCCGGAGCTCTCATTCAATAAAACCCAATACCACTATATAAATACCTATCAAAGCAATCAAAATTCCCGCTATCACCTGCACCCAATACACATACGAATCCTTAATCCAATGCGTCAGTTTAGGTGCCATCCATGCTTTTAAAAAATCTCCCGTAGCAAGAGAAAGCATTAGACCGAAATAATACCATATTGGATTATCACTTTGTAAATGCAAAAAGACAGCCGCTCCTATCCAAAAGAAAAGTGTGAAGGGACTTAAAGAATTTACGATAAACCCACTTACAAAAGCCTTTACGTAACTTCCTGATGCAGGTGTGTCAGTGGGCGTAAATGATTTTCGTTTTACCATCGTCATCATTACCCCCATCAGAAATAATCCAAATCCGCCAAGTAAATAAATCCATAAACGCACATTGGGACTTTCAGTCCATTCGTTTACGGAAGTAGTCATCCAATATGTAATGGCTATAAAAACAAAATCACTCACCCACGTTCCGATAGCAGTCCACACACCCGCCATTCGATTCACCTGGATACCATAACGAAATATGATCATAGTAACCGGACCTAACATTGCGGTTAACGTAAGACCTGTTAGAAATCCTTCTCCAAACAAAACAAGTGATAACAAATACGCGCTCATGTACTCAGGAGATAATACTGATAGTGATGTCTCGTTTCGTGGCCCGATTTCTGAACTCACATAAATAGATACCTTGCCATATACCGAGATTTAATTTGCTATTCACGATTGGAATCAAAACGGAAATTCCCGTGATTGTACTTTTAATATGTGCAGGCATATCATCAGGACCTTCCATATCATGTTGTATACCAGGCAAGTCCTCAGGTGCTAGCTTTTCAAAAAAAAGTTTGAAGTCTTCTCTCACAGTTGCATCTGCATTTTCATTCACACAAAGACCTGCTGAAGTATGGCGTAAAAATGCGTAGAGCATTCCATGTTCAGGCCATGATTTAACTGCTTCTTTGATTTGATTTGTAATGATGTGGAAACCTCTTGGAAATGGTCCTATTGAAATCCCATAATGTTGCACCATGGATCAAAGATATAAATCACGCGAACCCGAACTTAAATTGAAATTGCATTATCACTTGCCTGATGGCTTGCTGATAGCAGGACACTGCAGAAGACCGATATAATAGACCACTCCAATGCGGAAAGAGTAATATGAATCATTGTCCCCACTCACACCACGCTGTCTGCCTGCTTGCCCGATAGGCTCGATTCCTAATTCTCCTGATCGGTCAGACAATAATGGCGCTATTGCACCACGTACTCGTTCCAATTCATTCATATCCGGATAAATTGTACTGACATCATCGATGTAATCACTAAACATTTGCCTTGCACTCATTTCAGCATTCAGGCTCCATTCATAATTGAAATCCATCTTAAATCCAATACCATAAGAAAATGCCGGACTGATCTGCGCATATTCATCACCAATAGCCTGTCCTTCAGTGCCAAAGTTTCTCAATGCATACCATTCGTCGGCAAGATTGGCTTTGGGATTGTAATACACAAACGCTAACCCACCAAACACATAGGGTGTAAAGTTTTGATTGCGGCTTCCATGTATATAATTGAAAAAATTAAACTCCAGATCGATCGAAGAATCAATGTAATCTGTTCGAAAACTAAGATTACGCGCTTGTTGAAATGGATTTTCGGAAAGATTATCTTTCCCTATCAAACGACCTGCAGCGAGGTCTACACGTAGTGAGGTTCGTGTATTGAAATTATATCTGCCTAGTAATCCAAGAGATGGTCCGGGAGTCTTTAAAGAATAATTCGGATTGATATCTCCAACATAAAAACTTACGCCCCCGAGTACGCCTAACTCGTATCCTTTCTGACTAAAAACAGGTATGCTTATTAGAATGAAAAAAGCAAATAAAATAAATCCCTTCATAACGTTCATTGGGTCTGCGTTGAAACATGGGTAACGTGTATAGCATCACCTATGGTATAACATACTAAAACATAATTAGCTTAAAATAGGGCATAAATATACTGTAAACTACATTATTGCAGGCATTTACGTATTACTGATAAAATTAATTTGATAATTTGGCTTCAATCTGCTGGACCACACTCAGGAATTTTAGAAATATCCCATCACAATCCCGCCTGTTTCGAGATCTCTAGCATCCTGTCAATACTTGCCCGGGCATCTCTGATGACATCTTCCGGAAGTAGTATTTCCGGCAACTCATACTTCAGACTGAGATAAACTTTTTCCATTGTATTCCGTCGCATGTGAGGACATTCATTACATGCACACGTATTAGTGGGAGGAGCGGGTATAAATTGTTTTTCCGGACTTGCTAATTCCATTTGATGGATAATGCCCGGCTCTGTAGCAACGATAAATTGTGTAGCCAGTTCTGTCTTGGTATATTTCAGCAACTGACTTGTCGATCCGATAAAGTCAGCGATCGCCAGCAAATGTTCTTCACACTCAGGATGTGCGATCAGTTTTGCATTTGGATACTGAATTTGTAAACGCGCGATTTTTTCATGGGAAAAAATTTCATGCACCATACACGTACCATTCCATAGAATCAACTTTCGTCCGGTTTTCTTTTCAAGCCATGCACCAAGATTTCGATCGGGAGCGAAAATAATCTCCTGATCCTTCGGTACACTATTGATGACATGCACCGCATTCGAGGAAGTACAACATATATCTGTTAGCGTTTTCAATTCTGCTGTACAATTGACATAAGAGACCACCACAGCATTGGGGTGCATCTCTTTAAATTTTTTGAATAATGGCGCAGGACAAGAATCCGCTAGTGAGCAGCCGGCTTTCAAATCCGGCAGAAGCACTTTTTTATGAGGAGATAAAATTTTTGCCGTCTCGGCCATGAAATGCACACCGGCAAACATAATGATGTCGGCCTGTGTAGCAGCAGCCTGTTGAGACAAGCCCAGGCTGTCCCCTATATAATCAGCAATATCCTGAATCTCGGATTCCTGGTAATAATGCGCCAGGATAATTGCATTCTTCTCCTTCTTAAGCTTTTTAATTTCTGCTACCAGATCCAGCGAAGGATCTATTGGCATATCGAGAAACCCTTGCGTCCGTAAAGGTTCCAGATCAATCTCCTCAAGTAATTCTTTATGCATTTCCATTTCTTGTACGCCTTAACAATTATTTTCCGGTATTGGTTTGCCTGTTATATAGTTACTCAAACAAGGGGTTAACGATCATGGTGTATGCCTAAGATTTTATCTCATCAAAAAAACTGCAGGCACCTTGTGTATTTCCGGCCAACCCTTTTTTTTCCACTCCCCAATCTGTTTCGTAATCACAAAACCATCCTCCGCACCTAAGCCTGCCGCAATACAAAAATACCGACCTGGAGCTATCACTTTTGCTACAGCTTCCAAAATTTGTTTGTTCCGATACGGTGTTTCAATAAATATCTGCGTCGCATCATCCTGCTCGGCTCGTTGCTCAAGTTTTTTTAATTGAGAAGGCAACTCAGTTTTCTTCGCACTGAGATATCCATGAAATGAAAATCGCTGACCCTCTAGTCCGGAAGCCATCAAAGCCATCATTATACTCGATGGTCCGGAAAGCGGTACCACAACAATTCCTAGTCTCTGTGCAACCGCCACATATCGATTACCCGGATCGGCAATGGCCGGAAGCCCTGCTTCGGACATCAAACCAATATCCTTACCATTCAAAAGGGGCTTAAGCAAAATTTCAATTTCACTATCCTGGATTTCATTCTCAGGCATCTCATCTACTGTTAATGATTCAATGGCCCTGGGAGGATTCGTTGCACTAATATAACGTCTGGCAGTCCTTGCCCTTTCCACAATAAAATGGTCCAGCAAGTGGATCCTTTCAATGAGCTCAGGGGAAAGACTCTTGAGACCATTTTCGCTGATCGGAGAAGGCAATAAGAACAACTTTCCCTTCTGTAGGGCCATAATGATATATTTGACGCTCTAAATGTAACAGGTGCAATTGACTTACACGATCAGGATCGACGCCTTTGAAGGTCCGTTTGACCTTCTGCTTTTTTTTATTGAAAGGGACGAGCTTGATATTTACGATATCCCCATTGCCAAAATCGCCGATGATTTCCTGGCCTATGTCCATACCATGGAAAATCTCAACATAGATCTGGCTTCGGAATTCATCCTCGTAGCCGCAACTCTGATGAGGATCAAAGCCAAAATGCTTATCCCCCGCAAAGACGTGGACGAACAAGGCAATGAAATTGATCCACGGGAAGAACTCATCCAGCGCCTACTTGAATACAAGTCCTATAAGGAGGTCACCGAAGAATTAAGAAGAAAAGAAGAGTCCAGATCCATGGCTTTTCCCCGAGGCAACGTAGAAGTTGAGTTGCAATCATTGGCTGAGGAAGCTTTAGCCGATGCAGAACTCGAAAGCTTGACTCTATACAGGCTCCTCCAGGCTTTTAAAAAAGTGATGGAACGGTTCGAATACACGAAGCTCAATCCCGTTCACACTATCATCAAATACAGCTATTCCGTTCAGGAGGAACAAGGTCAGATCATCGATAAATTATCAAAGAAACCTCGCCTTGACTTCGAAGATGTCTTTTCTAAAAGTGAGAACAGAATTCACGCAATCATCACATTCTTAGCGCTTTTGGAGATGATTAATAATCAAATCGTCC
>JAYUXX010000170.1:0-4798 GCA_043752765.1 Saprospiraceae bacterium
CTCTTCATAATGCGGTCAAGGATGTAAGTGATATATCGCGGTTATTAATTGAGCGATATCAATTCGATGCGGATCGAGTATTCAAATTGATAGACGACCAGGCATCAGAGGATAACATTCGTCAGAAATTATTGGAGATAAAGCGGACCATTACAAAAGAAGATAACCTGGTGGTCTTTTTCTCCGGACATGGATTCTATGATGAAGATCTCGATGAGGGATATTGGGTTCCCGCAAACGCACGCAAAGACAGTCCTTCCGACTACATTTCAAATTCAGATGTACTGAAATGGATTCGTTCCATCAAAACACACCATACACTGATCGTCGTAGACTCTTGCTTTAGCGGAAGCTTGGTTAGCCAAAGCCGAAGTGAAGTTCTTTCTGAAAAATATCCATCCTCCAGAATCTTTGCCTCTGGCAGAAAAGAACTCGTGGATGATGGTGTACCCGGAACCAACAGCCCTTTTGCTAAAGCTATTCTGAGTCGGCTAACCTACAATACAGATCGTGTATTGCGCGCTTCCGAACTAATCCAGAACGTAACAAAAACCGTGGAGACAAATGCCGGACAAGCCCCAGTTGAAGGACGGATCAAAGATGCTGGTGATGAAGGCGGTGAATTTGTTTTCCATCTAAAAGTTACGGAAGACGAAATATGGAATTCGGTAACGAATCTAAATTCTCCTGAAGAATACACCCGATACATTGAATATTATCCTGATGGCAAACATGTATTAACCGCTCGAACCAAACTCTCTGAACTCACTGACGATAGTGATTGGCACAGGGCTTTGGAAATGTCTTCTTCACAAGGCTTCACAACTTATATTGAATCTCACCCGCGTGGAAAATATAATCATGCAGCAATGGATCGTCTTGAGGAGATTGAAGAAAGTGATGTCTGGCTTTCTGCGAAGAGACGCGATTCGGTTTCTGCTTACCTCGAATATTTGCACAAATATCCTTCCGGAAAATTTAAAATTCAGGCTACAAAAAATCTGAATGTCTTGAAACAATCGATGAAGCAACATGAACAAGACCAGGTTCAGAATGAACTGAAAGTGATCGTTGATCAATCAGGTTCTTCCAAAGATCTTAAAGAACAATATAAAAGCCTGATCAATGAAGCTGAAGCGTATTATGCGCAGATGGATTACGCCAAAAGCATCGAGAAATATCAACAGGCACTTCTGCTGAATGAATCGCATTTTGTTCCCAACAAAACGTTTGTAATTCAACGAATCGATTTAAGCAAAAGAAGAGTACGCTATGGCGAATTGATGTTGGATGGCAATAATGCGCTGAAGAATAAATCCTTTGATCTGGCAATAGAATATTTTAAGCAGGCACAATCTTTTGAAAACACCGCTCAGGTTAGGCAAAGCCTTGATATGGCCCATAAACGTGGAGCGATAATACAGCCACCCCCGACTCCGGCAATTGCGAAAACGAAGAAAAAATCATCCTCGATGGCATGGGTCATCGGTATTGTCATCATTACAACCATCAGCATTGGTTTGTATCTGGCTATGGAATCATCTTCACTTATTTCTGATAATGCTTTTTATTATAACGAGAAGGATTCCGAATATCAACAAAGTAATGTGCCTTCGGAAAGTGTGAATGCTATTACTTCAGAAACACCTACGACTTCTCCAGTTACCGCACTGGCTACATTTGTTCCTGGAAGTTGGTATGTAAGTGATCGTGTGGTTAATGGAATCTCCGCTTCTGCAGGCGGAACATTACTTCCTGCTTCGTGGATTTTTTACAATGACGGAGGGGTATTCTATACGACCACTTTAATCTCTGACACAGGCACATGGTACTCTACTGGAAATGATCTGTCTGTTTCTTTTCCTTCGATGGGAACGTTTGGTGGCTATTTGAAGGAGGCAAACGACCAGTCTCTGGTGTGGGTTACAAATGAGCTGTTCCTGGGCGACCAGATAATCGTTACCAATTATCTTGCCCGAACGAAATAGTAAGCCCCATACCAGCATGACTACCCGAACCATTCATGCGATACTTGCAGGGATTAATACATATCAATATCCTGTAAAGCCACTGGAAGGTTGTCTTTATGATGTCAGCTTATGGAAAGAATATCTTGATAAAGAATCTTCTTCTTTTAATTTACGTGTTACTGTTTTGGAAAATGAACAGGTAACGAAAAAAAAATTATCCACCGCATTACAGGAAGCTTTAGTAAATGCAACCAGTGCAGATGTGGTTTTTTTATTTTTCTCCGGACACGGTACTCGCGAAACAGCAAGTCCTGTATTTGCCAGTATCGAACAGGATAACGCACTTGAATGCCTGGTGTGTTATGACAGCATCTTAAATCAGGACGGAAATAACCTGTTTAATTTACTGGCAGATAAAGAACTCCATTATATCATTTCGAAATATGCAAACGAAGGCACACATATTGTCTTTGTTTTTGACTGCTGTCATGCTGGGGGAATGACACGAAATGCTTTCGCTGCCGACAGTAGCGGAGTGTGTAGTGTCAGAAGGCATACTTTCCGGGACGATGAGTCTTTCATGGCACCGCTTCGTAGCTGGAATAATTTTTTATTTGGTGAAGATTTTTCTTTTGAACAGCTTGAAACCGATGGATGGATGAATCTTATCAAACAAAAACCGCACATAACTATTTCTGCGTGTCAGAACGATGAATCTGCATATGAGCAAAATGGCCGAGGTGTCTTCACGGCAAACATGATTGACGTATTGAATCGATGTGGGGGAGTCATCAGCTATTACAATCTGCAATCTCGCGTAAGGTTGTTTACCCAAAATCAATTCAGGCAAACTCCTGAAGTTTATGCAGTTCGCCTTCATGAAGAAGATTTGTTGCGCACATTTCTGGATAAAACAATCCAACATTCGGAAATGGGTTGTACGGTTTTGTATAAAAAATTTGCAGGCTGGATAGTGGACCTCGGCGCAGTACATGGCATCACCTCTTACAGCGGTCCATTGTTGTTGAAAGTAAGTAATAATGAGATTAAAATTCGTGAGGTGTATTCTACATATTCACGTCTTGATATACCTGCTGCACTTGAATCTAGTTTAGTTCGCCAGGAAGGGTATGTCGCTGTTATAAAAAATCACTATTCGGGAAACACGTTGTTTTTTTTGGATGGCGAAAATCAAGCAACTGCTCTCTTTGAGAATGTAAGTGCCGGCGCTAGGAAATGGATTCTGGAAAACAATGTTCCTTTTTCCCTTACAGATAATCGCATTCATGCTGCATACCTACTATCGGTTTCAGATGGAAAGATTTTTATTAGCCAAAACGATGGTATTTCGCGGCCGGTTACGCAGATTCGGATGGCAGAAGCAGATGTTGTATCGCGAACCATACAATATATGCGGCACATAGCACAGTGGGAATACATTCGCACTTTATGCAATCCGGAATTTCTCGCAACCAACTATCCTGTCGCCATGACGTTCTACCGGTGCGACAGTAATCAACAAAAACATATACTCATTTCGCGCAGTGATACGTTCGAATTTGATTACGAAAAAACTTCGTCTGGTGAGTGGTCGGGACTTATAAAGGTTTCCATTTCCAACTCAAGCAAAATCAAATATTATTGTTCGATTCTTTATCTCTCCAATCTTTTTCAGATTTATGGCAATATTCTTGATGGTAAAATGATCGGCCTGAATGTTGGTGAAACAGGCTGGATAAATAATGGTGATACCCTGGAGATTGAATTGGAAAAACATGTCGTTGATTTTAATTATCCCTACAGTATATTTTATTTAAAGTTACTTGCCGCCACCACTCCTTTTCAAATAGATACATTGGAACAGTCTGCACTTCCGGCGCCGGAGCTAAAGATCGATAGGGGTTTTCGTAGAACGTCACGCACTGATGTAAAGACTCGAGTAGAGACACCAGAAAATAAAGTTTCATGGTTCACACGAACGATGTGCTTTAAAGGTCGTAACCCATATTATCAAAACTCCTTTCATAAGGGTATGCCAAATGTGAAAATGTGATAAGTCCCCATAAGACGTTACATTTACGCAGCATAAACATATGATGGTGTACAATTCTTCGTGGCAGTCCCCTTCTAATATTGCATTAATAAAATATTGGGGCAAGTACGGCATTCAGCTCCCCCGCAATCCTTCTCTGAGTTTTACACTTTCTGCCTGTCATACAAATATGAAAGTAGAAATTACACCGGATGCCGGCATACCGGGTTTAACGGTTTTATACGATGGAAATGAACGCCCTTCCTTTGGGCCCAAAATCAAATCTTTTTTTGCCCGCATTGATGTTCATTTTCCCTGGTTGAAAAATGCCTCTGTACTGATTGACTCTACCAGCACCTTTCCGCATGGTGCAGGCATTGCATCATCTGCAAGTGCAATGAGTGCTTTGGCATTATGCCTTGCTGATATTGATGATCAATTAAATGGTATTGCGCATACAAAAGATGAAGTGTGGTTAAGAAAGGTTTCAGAACTTTCAAGGCTTGGATCGGGTAGTGCCAGTCGCTCTGTGTACACGACTGTCGCCTTGTGGGGCGAAACAGATTTTGTCAAAGAAAGCAGTAATGAATATGCAATTCCCTGGGCTCAACATGTATCACCCCAATATCACACTTATCAGGATACCATTCTGATTGTGAGTTCAGGTGAAAAAAGTGTTTCAAGTTCTGCCGGGCACGACTTGATGTCTGAACACACCTATGCCTCGGTACGCTATCAACACGCTGAAAATAATCTTCACCAGCTAATAGGAGCCATGCAAACAGATGATGGCACT
>JAYUXX010000171.1:0-4790 GCA_043752765.1 Saprospiraceae bacterium
TAGGGAACGTTGATTCCGAAAAATCCAAGAACCATGGTAGCCAGGTATAGAAGCGCAATGGCACCTGTAGCCATTACAATTCCCATTCTAAGTTTTTGCGTGACAGGAATAATTCCTGTTTTATGAATAAAGAGCATAATAAACAGGACTAGCAAAGTCAGGGAAACTGCCTGTATGATGATACCACCTCCAAAACCAGCATAAAGTCCCGATATACCTCCTACAAAAAGCCCTTCAAGTGCTGCATAAATTGGTGCGATGACGGGAGAATATTGGCGTTTGAATACACCTATCAGGACAAGTATAAGACCTGCTATTGCCCCACCGACGGTTAACACCATGATTTGAGCCTGATAGTTAAAAGTCGCCGTGACCATTAGGATCGCAAACAAGATCAACGTTTTGTTGATCGTTCCCTGGACTGTCATACTTTCCTCGCGCATCATTGAGAAAGGCACAGATGGAGGTGTATTTGTTAAAGCATTTTTAAGCAAGGGATTGCCTCCCTGATTAAAATTTTTAAACATGTAGCTTCAGTTTTTATTATGGGTTAAAATGAGAGAATGGCCCTCAAAAGTTCCCGTAAGATAAAAATGTCTACTGAGCCGGAGCCTGGTCTTTGTATTTTTCGATGGCTTCTTTGATCTTCTGAACCCGGTTAGCCGGGCTGGGATGTGTGCTCATGAACTCAGGTTGCTTTTGTCCTCCGCTTGCTTTCTCAAGGATTTCCATTACGCTGATTAAGGCTTCCGGATTATACCCGGATTGCGTCATAAACCGGACACCCAGCTCATCAGATTCCAACTCCTGGTCTCTTCCATAAGACATATTGACAAGGCTACCAATCATCTGAGCAGCCTGAGCAGTGCTATAGTCGCCGGTAGCAATCACGGCTGCTCCAGTCAGTCCTTGTGTCAATTCCTGCTTGGCAATTCTTTCAGCGCCATGCCGTGCGACAACATGGCCAATCTCATGGCCGAGTACGCCTGCCAGTTGATCTTCACTTTCAAATTGGGTAATGAGGGCTGTGGTTATGAATACCTGCCCTCCCGGTAAAGCAAATGCATTGACAACATTAGGATCAGCCAGAAGATGAAAATCATATTGATAAGGTGTATTCTTTGCGTCGCTATTTTGGACAATCCGCTGACCAACTTCCTTCACCATTTTCTGGCCTTCCGGATCAGGGTGAAGTCCTCCAAATTGCTCAATCATAACAGGCGTGCTTTCCAAACCGACGGCAATTTCCTGTTCAGCCGTAATGCTGATATGTTGTTTCTCGCCAGTAATCTCGTTCATCTGAGAGCTGGAATAATATTTACACAAAGAGAAACCCGCAATGACCACTGCGATAATAAGTCCTCCTCCAATGCCGCGCTTTCGTGATGTGCCACCCCATGCGCTTCTGCCTTGGTTAGGGTTTCGATTATTTCCGTATAGAGACATAATTGATTTTGTTTTTGAATCGAAAAATTGACCTCAATATGCATATAACAACAGAAAATACATAATGACTGAAGAAATTTACGATTTACGATTTACGATTTACGATTTAGATTTTGAGTGCAACTTAGGTGTTATCACTTTACTTTTGCCCCTTCACTTCACTTCTCAGACTACGTCTTCGATGGCTCAGTTTCTCCCCTGTGTTTCTTCTCTAATTCATTTCGCTACGCTCCATTTCACTCATCCGAAACCCCCTGGGTGAAGCCCTTTGATTTTTGATTTACGATTTTTGATTTCCGAATTTAGAACTCGGATGTAAAATGAAACTTTACGTCGGGGAAATTTTCCTGGGTCATCCGTAAGACCCATGCAGATTCTGCAAGAAAGACGGGTTTGCCATCTGTATCAAGTGCTATATCTTTTTTCTTTCTTGAGATGAAAGCTTGTAGCGTAGTTGCGCTATCGGTTTCTATCCAGCATGCCTTGTGTATACTCAATGGTTCGTAATCACATTTAGCACCATACTCGTGTTCGAGGCGATATTGGATGACATCAAACTGCAGCGCTCCGACAGTTCCAATAATTTTATCCCCGTTCAATTCTTTAACAAACATTTGCGCAACGCCTTCATCCATCAGCTGATCAAGACCTTTATTGAGTTGTTTTGTTTTCATCGGATCTTTGTTGATGACCCTCCTGAACATCTCGGGTGAAAAGCGCGGGATCCCTTTGAAATGAAGTTTTTCTCCTTCCGTCAATGCATCTCCAATATTAAAGTTTCCGGAATCGTAAAGTCCAACAATATCACCGGGCCATGCATCATCAATCACTTCTTTCCGGGATGCCATGAATGAAGTGGGATTAGAAAATTTTAAACGGCGTTCTTGACGCACGTGATAATAGTTGGTATTGCGTTCGAATCTTCCGGAACAAACTCTAAGGAACGCAATGCGATCGCGATGTTTAGGATCTATGTTCGCATGAATCTTAAATACGAAACCAGTGAAGTTGCTTTCGGTGGGAAATACTTTGCGTTCTTCTGTCTCACGAGGTTGTGGAGCAGGAGCAATATCAATAAAACAATCGAGGAGTTCTTTGACACCGAAGTTGTTAATTGCACTTCCAAAAAATACAGGTGAAACATAACCTGACAAATATTTTTCCCGGTCGAATGGTGGGTAAACTGCAGTGACCGTTTCAAGTTCCGAGCGCAATTCATTTGCTGGTCTTACGCCAACATGTTGATCGAGCAGGGGATCATGGACATCTTTAATCTCAATGATCTCTTCTTCTTCCTGTTTGCCATGAGGACGAAAGAGGACTAATTTGTTTTCGTAAATATTGTAAACCCCTTTAAACTGCTGACCCATTCCAATAGGCCAACTGAGAGGTGTGACATGTAAGCCAAGTTTTTTTTCTATTTCATCCAGAAGGTCAACGGCATCTCTTCCTTCACGGTCCATCTTGTTGATAAAAACAATGATAGGTGTACTTCGCATGCGACAAACCTCAACCAGTTTTTCTGTTTGAGTTTCGACACCTTTAGCGACATCAATCACGACAATTACGCTGTCTACTGCCGTTAATGTTCGAAAGGTATCTTCTGCGAAATCTTTGTGGCCTGGAGTATCCAGAATATTTACTTGGTGATCTCTGTATGGGAATGCCATAACGGAGGTTGCAACAGAAATTCCTCTTTGCCTCTCGATCTCCATAAAGTCAGAGGTCGCATGTTTTTTGATCTTGTTTGATTTGACGGCTCCGGCTACCTGGATGGCGCCACCAAAAAGAAGCAGTTTTTCAGTGAGGGTAGTCTTCCCCGCATCCGGGTGGGAAACGATACCAAAGGTTTTTCGTTTTTGAATTTCTTCAAGTGATGTCATAGGATGTCTGAATGGGGGGCGAAGATAGGCAAGAATCTAAAAGCCGGAACTAATCAACCCGGGTTGGGAATTCTGAATGAAGGAGTTATGATTTTACCATGGTTCATGAGTCTCCCGACCAATAAAAAACCCGCCACATTTTCATGAAGCGGGTAATTCTGATCTGAGAAAAATATTCAACTAATCTGGTCTATCAAACGAAGTCTTTCTTGTTAAATGGAGCATTGCTTTTGTCATGACGACATGATTTATAATTCCAGGTGAATCCTGACGTAAGTATTTGTTCCTGATCATCCTCATTGTGGGGTTGATTAGGATTTTTAGGTGCATTGCGATATTTATGTTTTTTGCCAAATTTCTCATGCATTTTATCACTAAAGTCTTCGAGTTCCTCTTTCACAAGTTTGGCGATGTTATTCACATTTGTCGGTTCACCCATCATCTCAAGGCGATCGGAAACTGTTTTAGCCGGGGGAATAATAGCCCACATGACTATGTATACAACTACTCCGGATCCTGCCAACATAGTAAAGAGGAAAAATGCAATACGGACCCAAACTGTATCGTGAATACCAAAATAAGCGGCCAGGCCTGAACATACACCTCCAAAAATTTTATCGTTCGGATCTCTAAAAAGTCGCTTTCCGGTTTTGAGTTGGAAGGATTCCGAAGATCGTTTTGATTTTGTGGTGGATTCTGAAAAGTCTATGTTGCGGAGCTCTTCAGGTGTTCCCAGAACAACGATGGCTTCAAGGACATCAAGTTTATTGACAATGGTTCGGTTACCTTTTTTTCGATTGATAAGCTCACCCATGCGGGACTCAATATCCTGCATGATCTCTCCTGCTCCTTCCCCGGATCCGAAATGGCTTCCTAACGCATGGAGATAATGATTGGCCGATTCGAAAGCATCCTCATCGATCGTGAATGGATATCCTCCGAGATTGATATTGATGGTCTTATTCATGGATTGTTTGGTTTTGTGTTGTGAGAGAGACTGCTTCATTGATTTCTACCCAGGATTCTTTCAAATCTTTTAAAAATGCAAGGCCTTCGGGGGTGATTTTAAAATATTTGCGGGGTGGGCCTGAGTTTGATTCCTGCCAGTAGTATTGGAGGAGTCCGGCATTCTTAAGTCTTGTGAGTAGGGGATAGAGTGTGCCTTCGACAACGACCAATTGGGAATTTTTCAATTTGTCGATGATGTCTGATGTGTACATTTCTTCTGATGACAACAGGGATAAAATACACATCTCCAAAACACCTTTTCGCATCTGAGCTTTCGTGTTATCAATATTCATGGATCAAAAATAGTAATTGATTTGGTACTATGTATAGCAAAGTACACCAATAAAGCATAGTACCTGATGGAAAGATTTAAATTATCGACGGAAATACCTTGGGCAGGAAATAAGAAAGCCGTGAACAGTACTGATAGGGAAGCTATCTATGTACATGGTC
>JAYUXX010000172.1:0-1875 GCA_043752765.1 Saprospiraceae bacterium
TGGAATATGAATTACATCAATTATTAATGTGTAGTCAGATAATTCATATTTACATTTTTCCTATAAGCTAATCTTATATCTTTGGCGAATGCGTTTGAAGAGTCTGGAATTAAAGGGGTTTAAAAGTTTTGCCAATGATACACTGCTTCATTTTGATGAAGATGTAATTGGAATTGTAGGCCCAAACGGGGCGGGAAAATCGAATGTTGTCGATGCCATTCGCTGGGTTCTGGGAGAACAGAAAGGAAAAGAGCTCCGCCTGGAAAATATGGGCGACGTCATCTTTAATGGTACTAAAAAACGCAAACCTGCTCCAGTCGCTCAGGTTGCCATAACATTTGACAATAATCTTGGTCTATTGCCCTCGGAATATCAGGAGGTAGTTATCTCAAGACACCTATACAGAAGTGGCGAAAGTGAGTATAAGCTAAATGGCGTCACTTGCAGATTAAAGGATATCCAAAGTATTCTGATCGATACGGGAATCGGATCAAACTCATACGCCATTATTGCACTTGGCATGGTGGATGATATCCTTTACGACAAGGATAATGCACGACGCAGAATGTTTGAGCAGGCTGCAGGAATATCGAAGTATAAAAAGCGAAAGCATGAAACTATGCTGAAGCTAAAACTCACGACTGATGACCTTGTACGGATCGATGACATCCTCAAAGAAATACAGACCAACCTTGAATTACTTGAAAAACAAGCCAAGCGTACAAGAAAATATGTTGAATTAAAAAAAGATTACAAAGAACTCAGCCTAAATCTCGCAGCCCGCAACAACTTTGAGTTAAGGGATCAATTCTCTCAATCTGAAAGGCGGATTCAGGAAGAGACAGATAATTATACACGGCTCGAAGCAGACCTTAGCGTATTGCATGCCGAACTTGAAAAACTACGTAAGGATCACCTCGGTGATGAAATGTCAGTGGGTGCATTTCAAAGAGAACTCAATGATCTCGTCTCTCGTATCAGGGCAATTGAAAATGAAAAAAATCTTACTGACCAGAAGATCGTTTTTATCCGCCAAAACAAACAAAATCTCGAACTGCAGATAAAAAGAGCCCACGAAAGTTTAGAAAAATTAAATGGTGAGATTAAATTTCAAACCCTTCAGCATCAAGAACAGGCCAATGTACTGGAGTCTCATCAGATACTATTAACAGGAGCACAAGAACATCGTGATGAGGTGTCCAGGAAGTACCAGGAGATGTTAGAAAACCGCGAAGCAGTTAGTAATCTACATCAGCAATTTGAAAAAGAAGTTTTTGATCTTGAAAAAAACATCGCTGTCTTTTTAAATAATGCAGATATCATCCGAAATGAAAACAAGTTTCTTCTGGATGAAATTCAACGCTTAACTGAAGAATTTAAAAATTTAAAAAATCAATTAAAAGAAGAAGAAGAGAAAAAAGATATCGCTTCCGCTAACCTGGCTTCGTTAGAAGAAAATGAATTGAATAGACTGAGAACGATTCGCAGTCTTGAAATAAATCTTGCAGGTGATCTGGATCAATTGCGTCAGACACAACGATCATTGGATGCGAGGACGCATGAAGCCGAACTGCTGAAGGATATGATTTCGAATCTGGAAGGTTTCCCGGAATCTATTAAGTTTTTAAATAAAACACAGGATTGGAATGTCTCTGCACCTCTACTTTCCGATGTCATCTACAGTGATCAGCAACACCGGGTCATTGTGGAACAGATCCTTGAACCGTTCCTGAATTATTACGTGGTAAAAAATTGGGATGAAGCCGCCCGTGCTGTGAAACTGCTCAGCTTTGCGCAAAAAGGAAGAGCCAATTTCTTTATACTTTCCGAATATCTATCCAGTCAAGAGCCTTTGTCATATCCGGGATTATCTCC
>JAYUXX010000173.1:0-1874 GCA_043752765.1 Saprospiraceae bacterium
AGGTCCCGTTCCATCAAACAGGGCAGCGACATTCCTTGAATATTTAAAATCAAATTCACGGTTTCCAATTCAAACCAGTTTTAGTCCATCGGCTAAAGAAGTCATGCTTGAGTTTGTTGTAAATGCAAATGGAAAGCCGGGGGATATAAAAAAGATTAAGCCAAGCACAGGAAATAAATTTAGTACAGAGGCAATTCGTCTGATTCAAAAGGGACCTGATTGGATGTGTGAGGATGGTAAATATCCGTGTACAAAACAATACACGATTTATTTTGAATGATCCTATTCATCGAAATGGAATATGACATTCTTTAAATGTCAGTGGAAGTATTATCTGAATTATTTTGATCGGGTGATATCAAAATGTTCGAAGTGAAAATAATTATCGATCTCTTCTGCTTTGACATCTTTAACTTCTGCAAGTGGGGGACCTTCTTTACACCATTGGATATAATCTGAAATTTTATCAGAGGATCCCTGGACAATTGCTGAAACGTTTCCATCAGGTTCGTTCCATATTTTTCCGGTGAGGCCAAGTTCAAGAGCTTTATCTTTTGCAGAAGCTCTATACCACACCCCTTGCACTTTGCCTGAGATGATTAATTGGTATGTTTTCATTGGACCCGATTCCATCAGACACCTACGCTTGTGATCATAGGAACATCTGCCATAGTGCGTAGGCCCGGCATGGCATGCAGAACAGACTTACAGGCATTGAGGATGATCGAAGATGTGGCTACATCACCGTGAACACCTCCAATGATGCGAGAACGAATGTGTGGAATCCCAAAAATTTCTATTTCATCGTACGATTCAGCTTCACCTACAGATGCCTGAAATGAGAGACGAATACATTCTTTTCCATTTACAAAACCCTTCCCTGTTTGACGGATACCGGCTACCTGTCCGGGTTGGATTTGTAAAGCCTCGGTACCGATATTTCGTTCCGAAATAACGGGTTCGATTTTGTCTTCCGTGCGTTCGAGTGTCCAGCCCAGTTGCCTGGCGATAAATTGCATGGATTCTGTGAGGCCTACGTGACGAAGACTGCCTTCATTTTTTCGTTTTTCAAATTCATTGAAGCTGAGTCCGGCGCCAATCTTCTTTTGAAAAGGGATTCTTCTGAATTGTGCGTCCTGGTATCTGCGTACTTCTATACGATCTACGTGGTGGCATACGCCGGATAACATCATTGGGAGTGCGTCCATTAAAAAACCGGGGTTGACGCCTGTTCCCAGGATAGCAACGCCTTTATCCTTTGCGGCCCGATCGATCGTTTCGGACCATTCTTTTGAATTGCCCCATGGGAAGAACATTTCTTCGCAGGTGGTGACCACGGGCAGGCCGGCTTCAATTAAGGAAAGAAGTTGTGGACCTATACGTGGCAGATCAGAAACGGTAGAGAGGATGGCTACGTCTACGTCTTGTATTGATGAGTTTTGATTCGAGATCAGGATTCCTGTGGATTCCTGGCCTGAATGAAGGCCCATGTCTCTGCCCGTGATAGAGGGCTCTATATCAACAACATGCGTGATCATGATGTCTTTGCGAGTTAGGGCGTACTTGTATATATTGATTCCCAGAGGTCCTGCGCCAATCAAAGCGGCGCGAATTTGAGGGTGGTTGGGCATAGGGATTTGGATCTTTGATTTAAGGTTGTGAATGTAAGAAAAAGGGTAAGGCTGTTGCATTTGAATCGTGGAAACGCAAAAGACGGAATTCCGGGAAAAATTGAAGTTTTACATGTGGGGTAATAACTGGGAAGGCTGGAAAAACCTGAATTTTGCTATATTTGCCGCCCGTCTGAAAGGACGGCGATTAATTTCCGGAGGAGTGGTAGAGCGGTTGATTGCACCGGTCTTGAAAACCGGCAA
>JAYUXX010000174.1:0-4770 GCA_043752765.1 Saprospiraceae bacterium
CAGCCTGTAGATAATCTAATAATGCATTTTTGTAAGCCTGGCAATTCGCCTGCGTTGGATTTTGGCTGTAGGTGTTCAATGCGGCGATGTACACATCCACCTTTGCTTGCAATTCAGTGGCGTAGTTACATGTAGTCGGTTCATCTTTTCCGTACGAAGCGATAAAAGGGACTGTAGCAATGCATATTCCGACAATAATTTTTTACATTGAATTCATAGTTGTTAAGATTTATTTTAACCAAGATAAGGTGAAAAGGATAACTAATTGACTCACTTGGTGCAAATAGAATGAAAGTTATAACCAGTGTGCCTGGATAAACAGAGCCGGTTCCAAACTGAAGGTTATTTCTCCATGACCAATGACTTGCCAGTCATGATTGCCGGTACGGTAATATCCATAGCGTATAGAATTGTCGGAGCAATATCAGCCAGAATACCATTTTTCAGCCAAACCTCTTTCTTATGCGGTGTAACATAGATCGCAGGGACAGGATTTTTGGTATGAGCCGTATTGGGGGTTCCATCCGGATTGATCATGATATCCGCATTTCCATGATCGGCTATTATCAGAATAGTGTAATCATGTTCTAGGCATACTGGGACAAGTCGACGAAGGCATTGATCTATAGTCTCGGCAGCTCGCACGGCAGCATTAAAAACACCCGTATGTCCTACCATGTCCGTATTTGCGAAATTGAGACAGATAAAATCAGGTTTATTTGTTACGATGTCTTCGATGGTAGCCTCAGTGACAGACGGTGCACTCATTTCGGGTAATAAATCATAAGTAGGAACTTTAGGTGAAGGGATCAGGATAAGACGCTCTCCTTCAAAGGGTTCTTCTCTTCCACCCGAGAAAAAATAACTGACGTGTGGATATTTTTCTGTTTCAGCTACGCGTAGCTGGGTTTTATGTAAAGTGGCCAGATATTCTCCCAGGGTACCTGATATATCTACGTCCGGAAATAATTGTTCAATTCCCGAAAAAGAGTTATCGTATGTTGTCATAGTCACCATCTTTATATTCAATGGTTCCATTTCAAAATCTGGAATCGCCGCCTGACAGAGAACCTCCGTTAGCTGCCTGGGCCGATCGGTTCTAAAGTTAAAGAAGATGACTGTGTCCCCATCCCGGATTCGACCCAGTGGTTGGTTACTCGTATCAGTTAAAACTACAGGTTTGATAAATTCATCCGTGATTCCTTCATCATAAGATGCCTGTACGGATGCAAAAATATCATGGGTTGTATACCCAATACCTTCCACCAAAAGATCATAAGCAAGTTTTGTGCGTTCCCATCTACGGTCCCGATCCATTGCATAGTACCGACCGATTACGCTCACGATTGGAATGTGAAGCGGGTCTAATTTTTCACGAACTGCCTCTAAAAAATGTAATCCGCTTACAGGATCTACATCTCTTCCATCTGTAAAAGCATGTACAACGATATCACCTTTAAAATGATCTCTGCTTATTTCGGCAAGCGATATTAGATGTGACATATGGGAATGAACTCCTCCATCAGATACAAGGCCGATAAAGTGTAATCGACCGGTAATCTCACTAAAGATTTTTTGAAGGATTGGGTTAGTTTCAAGCTGGTGTTCACGAATGGCTTTGTTTATTCGCGTAAGATCTTGATAGATAATTCTGCCCGCGCCTATATTCAAATGTCCTACTTCAGAATTACCCATTTGACCATCAGGTAAACCAACATCTTCACCATGTGTAATCAGGGTAGCATGTGGGTAATTAGCCCACAATGAATTATAAAAAGGAGTTTCAGCAGCCTCGATAGCGCTAATATTCTTATCAGGGTTGATACCCCATCCATCTAAAATTATCAGTGCAGCTTTTCCCATATTCTCTAAGTAGTGCGAAGATACATTATGAACAGGAATGAGTTGATTAATACAATTTCAAGCATATTTAATATTAATAATTATGTTAATTCATAATTAACACAGTGGTATAACAACTACCCTGAATTTTATAACGGGACAGGAATTTGACAGGACTACTTTTGTTGTCGGATCGATTAATATTATGTAAGATGAAGCATTGTACCCAATACTACGGCACTATGTTTACCGAGTACACCATATTGACCATAGACTAGGAGAAATTCCAGCCAACTATAGTAAAGAATTACACATACTGGATCCTTATGTAAGAGCATGATATTCCGGATGCATAGCGCAACCGGAACTTCTACCTTAATAATATTCTATTTGCCTTGCTGCTAGTGCTATTGCACGATCTGGAGTCCTATGGTAGCGATAGACCTATACCACTTGATCTTTGAGATGACATCTCAAGATGGGTGATTGTATTGTCAATGAATTAAATAAATCATTAACTCTTTTAAAAAAAAGATTATGGAATCAATATTTTTACAAACTAAATCATCATGTCAAAAATTTAAATTAGGGTACCTGATGGTATTTTTATTAATGCTTTCTTTTACGTCGTTTGGTCAGCCGCTTGACAGTATTCCCTGTACAGTACCATGGATACCGACGGCATATGATGTTTCAGAAACTCATTCACACGTTCCTCAAAGCTTCTGGCAAAATAGCGGACAAGTACCTCAAAATGTGGTAGACACTGATACAACAAATTATGCGCGAGCACACATTAAAGCAACCGGATCAGCGACCTTGAGAGTTTCTCATACTGATTCCATTTACAGTTCCAATATGTTTGTTGGATTTTATGTCAAGAGCAGAGCATTTAGAGATTCTGTGTTCTCAGGCGTTACCATCAGCACTTATTTGAATGGTGTATTACAAGAGTCATTTACAGGAGATGAATTATTGATCAATGAGATTCCTAAGGGCGTTAATGAACCTATACGAATTGGATTCATTACTACACAGCCCTGGAATGAAATAGAAATAGTGTTTGATACAGCAGGTGAAAGAGTTTATTATGATGTTTTTTATGCTATCATTCAAGGCGAATGTCCTCCGGATGAGGGCGGTCTTCCTCCCGGACTAGCCGTTTCCTGGGTTTCATTTGATATAAAAAATATGGGAAATTCTGTCCAACTGATGTGGAGAACCGCTCAAGAAATAAATAATCAAGGTTTTGAGATCGAAAGGTCACTTGATGGTAGAACTTTCAGGACAATTGGCACGCAATTACCTAATCAACAACCATCCTCAGTAAACCTTTATCAATTTGAAGATGCAAATCCTGGGAAAGGTCTGAACTACTATCGTATTAAACAAAATGATGTTGATGGTAAGATAAATTATTCAATTGTGCGAACAATGCGATTTGGTAAAGACTTAGTTACAATTTCAATCTGGCCTAATCCGGCCTCAGACCAATTAAATGTCCAATTCGATGAGTCACCTACTGCCGGTTCTATCAGATTATTTAGTTCAACCGGAGCTATTGTCTTAAGCAAAGACATATCTGAAATAGACTTGAGTATTATGTTGGACATCTCAAAGTTGAATGCTGGATCTTTTACACTTTTCATTGAAACTGCCCAGGAAACACGAACAGAACAGATTGTAATAATTAAATAAAATCCATAATAGATCCCATAAAGATTGATTCCAATCTTACCCAATTAGTGCAATAGACTGTCCTCTGGACAGTCTATTTTTTTGGCTTTTACCTTTATTAATCAACGTTGAATGCCCGCAATGCAAGCCTAACAAAATTAACTATGGAGATTCTTTCTCTACAAGAAAAATTTAATCTTCAGTAAGCTAGTTTTACAGAAGAAAAATCTGAAAACAGCTTTGATCAAAACTATATAAGTGGTTGTGTTATTTTGTCTATATTCCACTATAACACTTACCGTAAATTGTATAACATGTGAAAAGGTCAAGAGTACCTTTGACCCCGGATCGAACAAAATAATTATGTAAGAAGAAGTATTTAATACCTGACTCCATCACTATGTTTTTGAATTTACCATACTGACCATGCGTTAAAAGAAAAGTCAATACTGACTTTTCCTTCAATAGAGTACCACGTACTGGAATCGCTCATAATGGAGCAGCACATTTCGGGGGCATAGCGCAACCGCGACATTTATCACAGCTATATGCCTTTTATCAGCTATACGGCTTGTATGCTTTGCATGCATAACTCGTCTTATGCTGATAGGCAGATCTAATTCTGCTTTTTAGGATTACAATCTCAGAACAGACTTCGATTGTCTAAAACCCAAATGAATTATTCACCTGTTTAAAAAAAAAGATATAATGAAATCAAGACATTTACAACCTAAAAAAATTCATCAAAAATTACAAGTGCAACTTTGTAATCAGTTATTAGCCTTTTGCAAATACCCGAGAAATGCAAACTTGCTACGTTTTCTATTTTGCGTAGCCGTTTTTAATTTATTTGCAACGACCCATTCTTCATCACAGTCTAACCCGCCTGAAAAATTCTGTGAGGCCTGTGCCATTCCAGGGGTATCCCCTCAAACATACATCACAGGTAAGCACGCTGTGATTTATGCAGGAAGAATGTATGACCCTGTTGAATGCAGAACTTATTTCTTGTATTGTGCCGTAAATGATGGAGGATCTGGCGGACAGGATATCAGTCATACGACCTTTGGTGATCCCAATTGTGCTAATACCTGCCTTGAATCCATGTCACTTTCAACTCTAGTTGGAGATTCCGGTCTGTATTGACCATTTAATTTCGGTCCCTATTGACCATTTGATTTCGGAGCATGTTGATCAGGGCATTTCGGACTGTTGACCAGGGCATTTCGGCATATTGACCCCCCTGGGAAA
>JAYUXX010000175.1:0-1863 GCA_043752765.1 Saprospiraceae bacterium
ACTAAATAATACTGTTTATCCTCTGGGTATAGGTTATAACGCAGTAGATGGTGGATCGTTTTTTGATGGCTTGCTGGATGACGTTTTGATTTATGAAACGGCTCTTACAGCAGCTGAAGTTGCGGCTCTGTATGCTGAACAATCAGCTGATCCAATGGAAACGGATATCACTGCACCAGATGCACCTACAGATCTTAATGGAACTGTTACGTTTACAACAGTTGAATTATCCTGGCAGCCATCTGTGGATCTTGAATCCGGTATTGCGGGTTACAATGTGTATCAGGGTGGAACTCTAATACTTACTACAGAAGAATTTGAAGCGACAATTACTGATTTACAACCTTTGACATCATATGAATTTGGTGTATCGGCTGTCGATTCTGCCGGTAATGAATCTGCTATTACATATATCACTCTGGTGACGGGTATGGATGAGGCACCTGATACTATTGCTCCTTCGACACCAATTAATCTTTCAGTTGATCCGGGTTCAAACTCTGCAGTATTCTCATGGGATCCATCATCGGATGCGGTTGGAGTAGCTGGGTATGTTGTTTTCCTCGATGGTGTGCTTATTGATACAGTTGATGGTTCTCAGACTTCAATATTTATAGGTGGTCTTGATCCTGAAACATTATATGCTTTTGAAGTATATGCTTTTGATGCAGCAGGAAATGATTCTGAAGTTGCATTCATCACAGCTTCTACGACAGAGTCAATTCAAACTGCTGAGCCAGGTCTTGTAGCTCATTACAAGTTTGAAGGAGATGCTAATGATGCTACCCCTTACAATAACCATGGTGACATTGGAGGTAATCCTACTTTCGAAACGAATCCGAACACATCAAGTTTGGCAATCGTGTTTGACGGTGTGGGTGACAGTGTATTGGCTCCGAATGCTGTTCAGTTAATTTCTGATTTTACTACAGTAGGTTTCTGGGTTCGTGTAGACGGACAGAATCTTGCAGATGCTGAGTCTTATTTGTTGTCTTTCGGTGGATGGCAGGAGCGAATGAAAGTATCGTTACCACAACACCTTAAGCCTGTTTGGACAACGAACAGCAAGAATGCCCAGTTTGATAATTTCATCTCAGACATGGATTCAGGTGATGGTAATGAATTAGTGATTGGTTTCTGGTTCCATGTAGTAATGGTTCACGATGGTGTGGATGATATCATTTACCTGGATGGATTAGAAGTTAATCGCAAACCAGCTCTTGGTACCTTGAACAGTACGGGCAATCCATTAGGTATCGGTAATAATCCGATCGATGGAGGCCAGTTCTTTGAAGGTGCTATGGATGAGGTGAAGATTTATAACAAAGCCTTGACTTCTGCTGAAGTATTACAGCTTTTTGAAAATGGATTTACTGCGATTAAAGATCTTACTGAAGTCAACAAATATGTTGAGATCGTGTATCCGAATCCTACTAAAGATGATGTACTTATCAAGCATGGTTTTGGTACCACTGAGAATCTTGTGATCAGGATCTTTGATCAATCCGGAAGACAGATTGTATCTAACCGTGTAGAAGCAAATCAAATGGACACAGGTGTGATCACATTGGATGTTGCTAAACTTCAAGGAGGAATGTATTCTTTGAATTTTGTTTTAGAAGGTAAGAACCTAGGTTCAATTCCTTTTGTGAAACAATAATTCGATTTATTGCTAAATAAAAAGGGCACGCTCACTTTGGTGAGTGTGCCTTTTTTTTTGTGAGTTGTCTGTTGATCTGGCATCGAAGTTATGCCCCATCACTTCGCTTCTCGACTCCGTCATCGAAAGCTCAGTATCTCCCCTGCGTATCTTCCGTCACTCATTTCGCTGCGCTCCATTTTATTCGTCCGAAAACACCGGGG
>JAYUXX010000176.1:0-1861 GCA_043752765.1 Saprospiraceae bacterium
GGGCCATTGACAACTTCACCACCACCTTTTGTTACAGCTTCCAAGCTGGCATCCAGATCAGCCACATTAATGTACATGATCCAGGAAGCAGGAAGGTCCTGATTTACACCTCGCTGATGACAAATCCCTGTGCGCACGATATCATCTTCCGGTTAAATCATACAATAATCATTGTACCCACCCATACTGACATCCATGGTCTTCCACCCCACTACGTTCTTATAAAAATTCATAACTCCATCCCCATCCGGAACTGTGAGAACCATCCAGGTGATTGCACCAATAATTTTATCCGTTTCCATTTTTTATGAATAAAGAATTCAGGAATTAGAAATTAATATCAAATTGAATTTCTTTCCCATCTCGTAAGACCGTAACATTAGTTGTATCTCCTTTATGAAACATCCCGAGTACTTCCATGTACACGTAAATATCCTTTATCTCCTTTCCTGCCATCTGAACTATAATATCTCCCTTGGTAAGACCCGCCACCTGAGCAGGTTTGCCATCGCGTACACCATCAATACGCATTCCCTTTCCATCATACAGGTAGTCAGGTAAAACACCAAGCGTTACTTCCATTTTTGGGGTTGTTGAAGGGTCAGGATCTTTTGTTCTAGTGAAAGCTAATTTAGTATTAGGATTCATTAATGTGATCATATTAAATACCATTGATGAAATCACATCCATTCCGGTCGCATTGATTAAATGAACATCATCAGAAGGCTTATGATAATCCTCATGCGCTCCGGTAAAATAGTGAAGCACAGGAATATCTTCAAGATAAAAAGAAGTGTGATCGGATGGTCCTATTCCTGACTCACTCATGGAAATATCAAGGCCAAATACATTGGAACCATTTACCAGATCCGGCCATGCAGGAGAAGTCCCTACTCCATTTACAGCCATTTTACTGGTTTTGCGATTGAGGCGGCCTACCATATCAAAGTTGATCATAGCAGTCACTGTGGTAAGATCAATGGTAGGGTGATCACAATAATAATTCGATCCCCATAACCCGTTTTCTTCTCCGGTAAAAGCCATAAAGAGGTAATTAAATGTCGGTACACTCTTTAGTCTATCAGCCAATTCAAGGAGCACAGCTATACCACTGGCATTATCATCAGCACCATTATGAATGGCTGGATCTCCGGAGTGAAGCGATCCCATAGATCCCATACCCAAATGGTCATAATGCCCTCCAATAATTATAGTGTATGGAGCTTTGTGATCTAAAAACCCAATCACATTGCGCCCTGTCTGGCTTCCGGGTTCAGCCTTGGTATGAAATTCTACACCATGAGGACTTGGATTCTTTACAGTCAGGGATTGAAACCATGTTCCCTTTTCACCTTTAGGCTCCAGATTAAGGAGTTCAAATCTTCTGGCGATGTACTGACCTGCCTTTACTTCTCCCTTGGTGCCAAATCCACGACCTTCCAGTTTATCATCAGCCAAATAACTGACATCTGCCATCAGCCTGGACTCTGCATTTCCTGAGTGGGCAACCCGCTGCCAGGGAATCGAACATCCGCCAATCAGCAGGAATCCAAGAAATAGAAAAGTTGGTTTGAAAAAACGGGGAAACGTCATTAATTCCATCTGCTGAGGTATAAGGTTCAGGCCTACAAGAGCCTATATTTGCGGATCTAAAATACAACGGATGAACCAAACATCATTTCTTGCCTGTTTTTGCTTTTGTGTATTGATCGCTTGTTCACCAAAACCTGAAGCAAATACTGTCGCTGCCCCTACTACTATACCGGACACCTTAAGATATGATCAGGAAAAGCATCTGGCCAATATCCGTCAATATACATTCGGTGGAGACAATGCAGAAGCGTATTGGAGCTTCGATGGT
>JAYUXX010000177.1:0-4749 GCA_043752765.1 Saprospiraceae bacterium
ATGTTTCCTCTCCGGGCTTCCGAAAATCGAAATGGAATATGACGGGCATGTGTTAAAAGCATGGCGGCCACGGCAGGTTTATCATATGATACAGGATCGTTACATCAGCCCCGAGATTTGTGTAGATATCACTGCATATATGGAGCAGAAGATAGAAGCCGTAATGGCGTTCAAATCCCAATTTTATGATCCCATTTCAAAGGAACCGAATACGCCTATTTCCGGGCTTGACTTTATGGAATTTTTGAAAGCGAGGGCCCGGGAGATGGGAAGGCTGATCGGTGTAGAGTATGCTGAAGGCTATACGACCGTTGGGCCGGTTAGGAAGAATAACCTTTTGGCCTGAAGCAAGCGAAAATGTTAAAGAGTTAAAAAAAAGGCAAAAAGATATAAAGCAAACATTCAGAGACACATAGCAATATTATCCGGGATTAACTACGGAAAATCAGGCTTCGGGTATTTTTCTGTCCTTTGGTTAATGTGCGCTGATTTAGAATTGAATGAAAAAACTATTTTTGCAGTCTAACTAATTTTGAACAACACATGAAAAAATTTACATTCTCTATCTTTCTCTTATTCCTTTCTGTTACTGCGTTTTGTACAACGTGGACCATTCGAAACACAGGATTCGTGTTTGATCCTCTGACCATTACGATTACTCAGGGTGATACTGTCATCTTTAATATTGAAGGCAATCATAACGCGGCGGAAGTAAGCCAAACCACCTGGAATAATAATGGCAACACTCAACTGGTGGGTGGATTCGCTGTTCAATTTGGCGGTGGAACAGTTCTCCCCGCCCAACTTCCGGCAGGGACACATTTTTATGTTTGTCAACCACATGCGTCGGGAGGTATGAAAGGAACGATTATCGTCCAGGCATCGACAAGCATAAATGACAATCCATTCTATTCATCGATTTCCGTTTATCCGAATCCTTCGAATGGCAGGATTCAATTGACAGGTATTGATCAATTGACTGATAATGCAAGGATGGAAATTTATGATTTACAAGGAAACAAAGTTTTTACTTCAACTACCAATGTTCAAACTGCTATCAACCGGATAGATCTTACAACCTGCGCGGCCGGAATGTATGTGGTAAAAATTTATGATGGTACTGCTATTTTAACCAGGAGACTTATTCTTCAATAAGTATTACCTCAATGGTCATATAATTTTGATCGTAGATAATGGTTGAAGAAAAAAATGCCTGTAAGCTTCTGTTTCCAGGCATTTTTTTTAGTAACTGCATCACCTCGCGTTTTACTTATTATGAGGTTTGAGGCTCCACGAGCTGGAATGACGGGTGGTTGACAGTAAAAAACAACCGGTTTTCATGTGTTAAAACCACTCTGGGGGCGTTGATTGTGAGAGACTTAGGACCTGGTGGCACGACTAGTGGTGGCACGACTAGTGGTGGCACGACTAGTGGTGGTACGATTACTGGTGGTACGATTACTGGTGGCACGACCTAGAATCCTTCACCGTGTTATCTCAAATGAATGTTCATAAGTAAGCCGTCACTCGTAAAAAGGTGGCCGGTATAGAAGTTGTGTTCTCGGAACTACTTGTGTTTTGATTTTTGAATAACTGTTCCAATTCTTGTTGAAGCTCTTCCGCTTTACCATTCTTTTCAGCGGCTTCAAAAGCATTCATAGTAGGACCATAATAATTTTTGAATGTATCGACGAGATCAGATGATGGGAACGGTGCATTAAATGTAAATGTGTCTTTGATGAATGATATCTTTTCTTCCGGCACGCCTGCCTCGCGAAAACGATCTATTACATTTTTCTCAATCCCCCACATCATTGGACTAATAAAACCTTCGGGAGGTGGAGGTGTGTATGCAGAGCTAATCTTTAGTATCTGTGCGACGAGGGTAGGATCCCCAGGTATCCAATTTCCCATTACGATTCTTCCACCCGGACGGGTAACGCGAACTAATTCTTTGGCTACCTCTATTGGTTTAGGTGCGAACATTGCACCAAAAATTGAGACTACCAGATCAAAGCTATGATCCTTCAAATCAAATAAATCGGTAGCATCGCCTTCCTGAAAAATACAATTTTGAAGACCTTCATTTTTTGCACGGATATTGCCGGCATCAACAAGATTCTTTGCAATGTCAACACCCAATATATTAGCGCCGAGCCTTGCTATCGGTATAGCCGTGGTGCCATCGCCGCAGCCAAGATCAAGAACATCAAGACCCTTAGTGATCATTAGTCTGGAGGCTAACTCAGCACCGCTTTCGCGCATCGTTTCTGCTATCCTGGTGAAGTCACCTTTTTCCCATAATGCTTTGTTTGGATTCATAAAATTCCATTTTAGAATAGCAAATTAACAATTATAAAGGTAAGCTCGTTGCATGCAACGAGCTTACCTTTATAATTGTTAATTTGCTATTCTAAAATGGAATTTTATGAATCCAAACAAAGCATTATGGGAAAAAGGTGACTTCACCAGGATAGCAGAAACGATGCGCGAAAGCGGTGCTGAGTTAGCCTCCAGACTAATGATCACTAAGGGTCTTGATGTTCTTGATCTTGGCTGCGGCGATGGCACCACGGCTATACCGATAGCAAGGCTCGGCGCTAATATATTGGGTGTTGACATTGCAAAGAATCTTGTTGATGCCGGCAATATCCGTGCAAAAAATGAAGGTCTTCAAAATTGTATTTTTCAGGAAGGCGATGCTACCGATTTATTTGATTTGAAGGATCATAGCTTTGATCTGGTAGTCTCAATTTTTGGTGCAATGTTCGCACCTAAACCAATAGAGGTAGCCAAAGAATTAGTTCGCGTTACCCGTCCGGGTGGAAGAATCGTAATGGGAAATTGGATACCTGGGGATCCTACCCTCGTCGCACAGATACTAAAGATTAGCTCTGCATACACACCTCCACCTCCCGAAGGTTTTATTAGTCCAATGATGTGGGGGATTGAGAAAAATGTAATAGATCGTTTTCGCGAGGCAGGCGTGCCGGAAGAAAAGATATCATTCATCAAAGACACATTTACATTTAATGCACCGTTCCCATCATCTGATCTCGTCGATACATTCAAAAATTATTATGGTCCTACTATGAATGCTTTTGAAGCCGCTGAAAAGAATGGTAAAGCGGAAGAGCTTCAACAAGAATTGGAACAGTTATTCAAAAATCAAAACACAAGTAGTTCCGAGAACACAACTTCTATACCGGCCACCTTTTTACGAGTGACGGCTTACTTATGAACATTCATTTGAGATAACACGGTGAAGGATTCTAGGTCGTGCCACCAGTAATCGTACCACCAGTAATCGTACCACCACTAGTCGTGCCACCACTAGTCGTGCCACCACTAGTCGTGCCACCAGGTCCTAAGTCTCTCACAATCAACGCCCCCAGAGTGGTTTTAACACATGAAAACCGGTTGTTTTTTACTGTCAACCACCCGTCATTCCAGCTCGTGGAGCCTCAAACCTCATAATAAGTAAAACGCGAGGTGATGCAGTTACTAAAAAAAATGCCTGGAAACAGAAGCTTACAGGCATTTTTTTCTTCAACCATTATCTACGATCAAAATTATATGACCATTGAGGTAATACTTATTGAAGAATAAGTCTCCTGGTTAAAATAGCAGTACCATCATAAATTTTTACCACATACATTCCGGCCGCGCAGGTTGTAAGATCTATCCGGTTGATAGCAGTTTGAACATTGGTAGTTGAAGTAAAAACTTTGTTTCCTTGTAAATCATAAATTTCCATCCTTGCATTATCAGTCAATTGATCAATACCTGTCAATTGAATCCTGCCATTCGAAGGATTCGGATAAACGGAAATCGATGAATAGAATGGATTGTCATTTATGCTTGTCGATGCCTGGACGATAATCGTTCCTTTCATACCTCCCGACGCATGTGGTTGACAAACATAAAAATGTGTCCCTGCCGGAAGTTGGGCGGGGAGAACTGTTCCACCGCCAAATTGAACAGCGAATCCACCCACCAGTTGAGTGTTGCCATTATTATTCCAGGTGGTTTGGCTTACTTCCGCCGCGTTATGATTGCCTTCAATATTAAAGATGACAGTATCACCCTGAGTAATCGTAATGGTCAGAGGATCAAACACGAATCCTGTGTTTCGAATGGTCCACGTTGTACAAAACGCAGTAACAGAAAGGAATAAGAGAAAGATAGAGAATGTAAATTTTTTCATGTGTTGTTCAAAATTAGTTAGACTGCAAAAATAGTTTTTTCATTCAATTCTAAATCAGCGCACATTAACCAAAGGACAGAAAAATACCCGAAGCCTGATTTTCCGTAGTTAATCCCGGATAATATTGCTATGTGTCTCTGAATGTTTGCTTTATATCTTTTTGCCTTTTTTTTAACTCTTTAACATTTTCGCTTGCTTCAGGCCAAAAGGTTATTCTTCCTAACCGGCCCAACGGTCGTATAGCCTTCAGCATACTCTACACCGATCAGCCTTCCCATCTCCCGGGCCCTCGCTTTCAAAAATTCCATAAAGTCAAGCCCGGAAATAGGCGTATTCGGTTCCTTTGAAATGGGATCATAAAATTGGGATTTGAACGCCATTACGGCTTCTATCTTCTGCTCCATATATGCAGTGATATCTACACAAATCTCGGGGCTGATGTAACGATCCTGTATCATATGATAAACCTGCCGTGGCCGCCATGCTTTTAACACATGCCCGTCATATTCCATTTCGATTTTCGGAAGCCCGGAGAGGAAACA
>JAYUXX010000178.1:0-11168 GCA_043752765.1 Saprospiraceae bacterium
GTGCTGTCAGGGCTAGGAATTGAAGATGGTTTATCAGATATCTCTTTTTTGTTTTCACCTTTATCTTCAGGTAGATGAAGTGATAAAATCAATGGAACAGTTCCTGACTTGAAATGGTCTTTCAAATACCAGGCTTCTTCTGCATCTGCAATGATCATTTTCATTCCCAGGTCTTGATGTAATGTCAGGGCACGACTAATGTCCTTTACTTTGGGTGCTCTAAAATAAAGAGGCATTACTTTTTTAACTACAGGCAGTAATGCTTCATGTGCCCGGTTATAATTTGGTCGGGATACCAGTGAGTTGTTTTCATAAGAGGATTGATGGACCACCAGATTGGATGCATTTTCATACAGCTCTCTCCATTTCGCCATTATTGCGATGATTGTACCGGGATAGCTGCCGCTTGCTCCAACCCACTGACTAAAAAGTGAAACATCTTCTTTCCAGATTAACTGATCTACATCTTTCCCGGCTAAAACAATAATCGCTCCTTTACCCGGGATCATTTTTCCTTTAGGCACGACATGCGAAATCGCGAATCCCTGAGCCCGCCAATCTGCGATTGATTTTTCTTTTATATCGAGTGATGTCCGAACTGAATGAAAGGGTTTAATACCTGCGTCCTCAAGCGATGGGTTCCCTTCTGAATCAACAGCAGGTCTTTGTGGACGACCGCCCTGATTTCCTGCGCCGGGGGCACTTTCCTGCTCCTTTATTCCGATAGAAGAAAATGCATCAATGAAGGCAGGATACGCGTATAAGCTGTCAGCCTCGATCCGATACGCATCTGCCGGAATGCTAATGTTTTTACCGATGTGCGTAATCAGTCCATCTCGTAACACGATCGTTGACATCTGGGGCTCTTTTCCCGAAGTTGATACTAATCTGATATTCACTAATGCTATACAGGTAGTGACGATAGGCTAATCATCACCCACGGGCTGCGCGGTGATCGCCGATATAAAGCATATAAAGCAATAAAAAGACAGTAAGGATTTCCTCAACATAGTTATGTTTTGAAAGGAGTTGAGCTGCAAATTATAGGAAATTCAGGATGTTGTTGATGCGAACTCCGAATGATAGCATTGACACCCCAATAGCATTGACACCCCATGTTAATACTAATCGAACAGAAATATTCTTCTATTTTTGGCGCTCAACCAATTCAGCCATATGAATTTTCCAGAGGATCTCCGTTACACAAGTGAACATGAGTGGGTAAGAATTTCAGACGAAACAACTCCCGATGGCAGAATGATTGCAATTGTGGGTATTACGGATTTTGCTCAGGGTGAGTTGGGTGAGCTGGTCTACATAGAAGTTGAGACCGTTGGTGAAAAACTCTCCAAGGATGAAATTTTCGGCACGGTTGAAGCTGTTAAAACCACATCAGACCTGTATATGCCCATCAGTGGTGAAGTCCTGGAATTTAACGAAGCTATTTCAGAGGGAGGTGGTGATGATCCTTCTCTGATCAACAATGATCCATATGGCCAAGGCTGGATCATAAAGATCGTGCCTTCTCATCCTGATGAGATCGATCAGTTGATGGGTTCAGCCGCTTACAAGGAACTCACCGGTCACTAATCCAAAAGTAGAGATACGCGCTGTGTCTCATTTACAATGGTAAATCGAAAAATCAGGTGGATTCCGCCAATCCTTTGGGGAATTCTGCTAGCTGTATTATCCCTTATTCCGGGAGGTGCAGGCCATTTTCAGTTATTCGGTATTCCTAACCTTGATAAGATAGGTCATTTCGGCATGTATGCGATCTGGACTCTTCTGGTATTCTATGCGTGGAAAAGCAACTCTGGATTCACTGCCAGTAAAGTGATGTGGCTTACTTTTCTGATTGGAACTGTAATCGGTGTTGGATTGGAGTTTTTACAGAATACGATGACTTTAGGGAGAACCCTCGAGATAGCTGATATGATTGCTAACGGATTAGGATCCCTTTCGGGCGCATTGTCAGGACTCCTTATTCATCTTTTTCTCCGGCGGTCTGGCGCGGGTCCAGGAGACCGATAAGAAATCTGGAGGCACGTATTCCAAAAATAAATGAGGCAAACCGGTTTCCCAGTTTGCCTCACTAGTTAGGCTATTCTATAAACTGCCTTCTTTGGGTGTGTTAAAGGTGAGCCACCTTCTTCATCAGGGATGATTTCAGGTTTGAGGCTTTATTTTTGTGCCACAGATTGCGCTTAGCTAATTTATCAATCAGGCTAATCACTTTCGGTAAATAATTTGAAGCTTCCAGTTTGTCAGTCATCACGCGCAACTTCATAATGGAAGTACGGGTGGATTTCTTGTAATACCGGTTGCGAAGACGCTTGATTGCATCTTGTCTGATTCTTTTCTTTGCTGACTTATGGTGTGCCATATCAATTTATTCATTAAAAAATAGTGGGTAAAGGTAATATTTTCCTTTTAATCACACGCCCCACCTATTCTTTTTCCTATTTACCTAGGTATTCAGTGTTCTGGATGTTAAAATCCGAATAATCCGAAAGCAATAAAGGAAGCGAATAGCATTAAAGTAAAGGCTCCTCCAAGAACCAACGAAGCCAGGGCAAGTCCCCGACCTCTTCTGGATTCGTATCTCTTGCGCCCTCCCAGGAATCCAATCATGCCCATGATTAATCCTGCAGGCAGGAGAATCAGGCTGGCGACCGGCACAAAAAAGAAGCTGGCAACTCCTGCCATTGTTGATATATAAGCTACCAAGCTCAGGACATCCATTTTCTTTTCCTCTTTCCTTTCCCGCGTACCCGTTAATACTTCCCGTCCCTCCCGAGTGGAATTGACAGCCATCAGGGGAGATATACTACTCATGAGTCCAAGGATGGATAAAAGTGCGATTAATGACAGGCGATGTGTTTTCACCCAACTAAGTTAATTATTCACTTTAAATCCGCCCTCCCTACTACCTTCCCCGTCAACTTTCGCCCTTCCCTTTCCGGCGTTTACGCTTCCACCCTTCCGCCCTTCTGCCGTTTCTCCTTTTCTGCCTTTTTTAGAATTGACTGAAAATACGTCATTAAATGCCCTATATTTGATCTATGTACGACAGGGCAGTGCTTCATTTAGATCTGGATTCTTTTTTTGTGTCTGTGGAATGCCTCCGGGATAGCTCCTTAAAAGGCAAGCCCCTGATTATTGGAGGCATAGGTGGACGAGGAGTGGTAGCCTCCTGTAGTTATGAGGCCAGGCGGTATGGCGTTCATTCCGCCATGCCTATGAAAATGGCCCTGCGGCTGTGTCCCCAGGCACTGGTTCTCCGGGGAGATATGGATTCCTATACGCGGCACTCCGCACTGGTGTCCGAAATCATCGATCACGAAGCCCCCGTTTTTGAAAAATCATCTATCGATGAATTCTACCTTGACCTGACCGGCATGGATCGCTATTTCGGCTGCTTTAAATGGTCGGTAGAGCTGAGAGAACGGATCATGAAAGAATCCGGTCTCCCGATCTCCTGTGCACTTTCGGTCAACAAACTTGTATCTAAAGTCGGCACCGGAGAGGCCAAACCGAATGGCATGCGCGAAATCCCAACAGGACAAGAGCGTGAATTTCTGGCGCCACTCTCCACCGGCAAGATCCCGGGCATAGGCAAAGAGACCTATAAGAAGCTCAGCTTTATGGGAGTACGCACCATCCGCGTATTACGGGAAATACCGCATCCGCTCCTCGAACGGGAATTTGGAAAAATGGGACAGTTCCTCTGGGAAAGCTCCAACGCGATCGATCGTCGTCAGGTCATACCTTATAACGAACAGAAGTCCATGTCGAAGGAGCGCACCTTCAGTGAGGATACCCTCGATATGAACTTTATCCGCAGCTTACTCGGAGGCATGGTCGACGAACTGGCTTTCGACCTGCGCGAGGATGCACGTCTCACGAGTTGCATCACTGTCAAGATCCGGTATGCGGATTTCAACACCTTTACGAAACAACGCCGTATTCCCTACACCGCGCAGACACGCCAACTGATCACCTTCGCTCTGGAATTGTTTGAAGAAGTATACGAACGACGACAACTGATCAGGTTGATCGGCGTGAAATTTAGCGGCCTCGTCAATGGCAATATTCAACTCAACCTGTTCGACAACACCGAGGAAGAAATATCACTTTTACAACAACTCGATCACATCCGCAGACGATGGGGAAAGGAAGCCATAAGCTGGGCCAATTTTAAACTCACTGCGAGAAAAGCGCAATGAACTCAGAACAAGGGTTTTGATTTCAGAACAGGGATCAACGAATTAGAAACAGGCCAAGCAAGACAAGAATGTAGAGACGGGATGCATCACGTCTCTACATCTTGTCTTGCGCGCGATCACTCCATCACTTGATCACTCTATCACTCCATCACTCCATAAAACCATCATTAGAATTTCAGTATTATTGACGACTCTTAATTAGAAATGGAAGAATGAGAAATTATTACAGGACACTGTTGTCGATCCTAACTGCTAGTGCGATTATCCTTGTCATCAGTTGTAATAAAAATAAAACTTCCGCTGATAAGGGACCCGAAAGACCTTATCAACCCTGGGTCTTCCGATCGGTACTCGATCAACAGCCCCGGATGATCACACTGGCCCTGCATGATGATCTGTGGGTGGCCTATCACACAGACAGTTGCTCATTATATAAAGTATGGAAAGGTCATGTTCATTTGCAGGGTGCGGTATATGATAATGCGCACGGACCACAGCCAATTTCAATAGGAGACTCGTGGATTGAAAATCCCTATAAACAACCCTGGAAGGTTTCAAAAGATGGAAAAAATGTTTTTAGTAGCATAACCTATAAAGGTCATGTTTTAAAAGAAGGACATGCATACCTTATGTATGAAATCGTATGCGATGACGGAACAATGTTTACTGTCCATGAACAACCCGAAGTACTTGAAAATCCTGATGGTCAAATGGGATTTGAGCGCAAATTCAATATTCAAAACGCTCCTTCAGGGTACGAAGTGAGCATTGCTCAAAAAGTGAGTTCCATTGCACTGAACCGAAATATTGAAACCAATGGGAAGTGGGAGGTTGACAATGAAACGAAATCTGAATTTGAGAAAAAGCAATTATTAACCCTTGATGGATACCTCACATTAAAAAACGATGGGGAAACTTTTTTCAAAACCTATTTCATAAATAGCCCATCTATCGATAATCCAACTAAGCTGGAGACTGATGATGTTGGTATGTCACTTGGTGAAAGATTGATTGCAAAAAATGATTGCAAGACATGTCACAATGCGAAAGTGCAGACGATTGGCCCCGCGTATATTCACATTGCAGAAAAATATCCGCTCAATAATGAAACCGTAACCTTATTGACAAATAAAATCATCAAAGGTGGTGGCGGAATCTGGGGCACCCAGGTCATGAGTGCGCATGCTGAGTTACCTGTACCCGATGCAAATGAAATGGTGAGATATATTCTATCGCTTGACACTTTAGATGCAGGACAAAAAGAGGGTAAAGGGGAAACACCCTTAGCACTGGTTTCACAGATTATAGAGGGCAAGGATATGTTGCCGGGCTTGCTGGTGGAAGGATATACAAATCAAATGAATCTTGAAAAATTGCCCACGTATCCGTCAACGAAAAAATCTGATCAGGCAGGAATCGTCAGGGATTTTTACGGTATGGATGCACTCGATTTTGGTGGCCTGAAAGAAGATTTTGTTTTAAAAGCAACAGGATATTTGTATGCTGAGAAAGATACAACAGCTGGTCTTCGTATCTGGAGTGATGATGGATCACGGGTTACTCTCGATGGCCAGGTCATCCTGGATAATGACGGCATGCATGGTACCGAAGTGAAAGAAACCTTAGTCCGCTTATCAAAGGGATATCATCCGATCACAATTGATTACATCCAGGGAAAAGGCGGTCGTTATTTATCATTTGAATGGAAGCCCGATGGTATGGAGGAATGGACAAATCCATTGGATGTTTTATTTCACTCAACTGAACTTCATTCAAAATTGCAGGGAAAATCACTTGCGATGTCAATGGGCAATCGAATACCAGGAGATCAATCATCTTTAGTGAGCGTTCATCCATCGTATGATCTTTCACAAGCTCGTCCGTGGGACTTTCTTCCGAAAGTCGGTGGAATGGATTTTATGTCAGATGGACGTATGGCAATCAGTACATGGGATCCCTCTGGTTCGGTGTATCTACTCACAAATGTGAGTTCGGGAAATCCTGCAGAAATTAAAGTCAAACAGATCGCAACCGGACTAGCCGAACCACTGGGATTGAAGGTGGTCAATGATACAATCTATGTAATGCAGAAACAAGAACTTACGAGACTTGTAGATACAAATGGGGATGATATCATTGATGAATACCAGTGTATCAATAATAGTTGGCAAACGTCCGCCAATTTTCATGAATTTGGATTTGGACTTGCAGAAAGAGAAGGAGATTTATTTGCAACACTGGCGATTGCCATTCAACCTGGTGGAGCATCTGGATTGAACCAAATGCCAAGCCGTGGACATGCGGTACGGTTTGATATGCCTTCAGGTAAGCTACATTTAATTGCAAATGGACTTCGAACACCGAATGGAATCGGAATCGGAATCGATAATGAAATATTTGTTGCCGATAATCAGGGTGACTGGTTGCCTTCCAGTAAAATCATTCATGTGACACAGGGTGATTTTTTCGGTTCACGGGCAGTAGATTTCGCCGGCACTGCTACTTCAATTGAAAAGCCTCCAGTGGTTTGGCTTCCACAAGATGAAATCGGGAATTCGCCCACTACCCCTTTGGCTATTCATGATGGACCATACAAAGGACAAATGATGCATGGTGAGGTTACACACGGCGGAATTAAAAGAGTTTTTGTAGAAAAGATTAATGGTGCATATCAAGGCGTAGTCTTTCGTTTTATACAGGGTCTTGAAGCGGGCGTCAACCGCATGGTGTGGGGTCCCGATGGTGGTTTATATGTCGGGGGTATAGGCAATTCAGGAAACTGGTCACAAACGGATAAACTTTGGTATGGCTTGCAACGACTGAAATACAATAGTAAATCAACATTTGAAATGTTAGCGATACGCGCTAAAAGTGATGGTGTGGAAATCGAATTTACAGAGCCTTTGCGTGAGGGGGATGGATGGGAGATTAAGGATTGGGAAGTGCGCCAGTGGCGTTATATTCCTACAGCGGCCTACGGTGGTCCAAAAATCGATGACGTTGCTTTAAAAGTAATGGGTGCCTATGTTTCGGCTGATCGGAATAAGGTCTCCCTTCGATTGAATGGTATGAAAGCGGGTCATGTAGTTTATGTTCATATGAAGAATCCATATGTCAGCGATTCCGGTAACTCGTTGTGGTCTACTGAGGGTTGGTATACAATGAATAATGTTCCATCTAATAATTCAATCGAAAGCACAGCCGTTCCTACATTCTCTCCGAACTCATTGACCACTGCAGAAGCAAATGCAGGTTGGAAATTATTATTTGACGGGAAAACCACTGCAGGATGGCACAATTTCAATAAGACCACGATTGGCAGTAGTTGGATCGTCAGTGAAGGAGCCCTTACGTTAGATGCAAAACGAAATCCGGATGGACATTGGCAAGCTGCAGATGGTGGAGATATCATTGCTGACGGCGAGTATGAAAATTTTGAATTTAATGCAGAGTGGAAAATATCTCCATGCGGTAACAGTGGTATAATCTATAATGTGGTGGAGTCATCAAAACATGAGTATGTATGGCAGACAGGACCTGAAATGCAAGTCTTGGATGATGTGTGTCATCCGGATACAAGATATCCTACACATCGTGCCGGTGATCTATATGATTTGATAGCATGCTCTTATGTGACTGTAAGACCTGCAGGAGAATGGAATAAAGTCCGCATTATTAAAAGCAATGGAAAAGTAGAGCACTGGCTGAATGGTATCAAAGTAGTATCCTATGAAATGTATACTGACAAATGGATCGAAATGATCAATGCATCCAAGTTTAAGGAGATGCCTGATTTCGGTCGTGCTAAAAAAGGTAAAATTGCATTACAGGATCACGGTGATAAAGTTTGGTACAGGAACATTAAAGTAAAACCACTTTAAGTTTGCCAATCCAAGGATAATGTGGATTGAAGTGGTTTTGATACTCAATGGTGATTGCGTATGATATCTCTAACAGGCTTGCAATTTCTTATTTAAGTATTGTTCAGTATTGTTACGTAGAGGGCTATCATGAGAGGGTAGATTTCTACAGCTAACTTCCATTATTAGAAATCTTATTTCAACTCCTCTATGTTCTGGTCATAGCATGTTATTCATAAGAAATCCTTAAAACATCCCATAAACCTTTCATGGTCGTAAATTCGTTAAGTAATTATGAGTAAGAGAGCGATTTGGCTGGTCATAGGGTTGATGACAATCGGATTACTGGGATCAAGCCTGATACAGGTCTATTGGTTTAGTTGGTCCATGAATCAGCAGGAAGGCCGCTTCGATACGAATGTCATAGAAGCGCTCAATAAAGTAGAAGAAAGACTTTCCACGATTGAAACGAAAGCACCTCTTGATTTTCTGAACTCCCTCAATCGCGCACCATCACACCTCATTCAAAAAGAGATTGCAGAATTTGTGCAGGAGTCAGGAATGATCAATGAGGAAATGAAACAACAAATCGAAACGCTCAATGATAGTTTGTTTGAAAATGAAAAATTGATGTCCCTCATGGATCCTATGGACAATTGGAGACGTCAAAGTACCTTCTGGGAGATTTTAGATGAGCATCGACGATACAATCCTCCTGATATATCCGAACGAATTGATCCTAAAAAACTAACGCAGTTCATTGATGAGGAACTTAAGAACCGGGGCATCGCTCTGCCTTATCAATATGGAGTGATACAATCCTCTGACAGTAATTTTATTATCATCAATGGAAATTATGTGGTAGGATCCGTCGATGAGTCCGAGGCTAGTCATACAGATACGCCCGAGTCGAGAAGCTTATTTAATTCCAATTATCAGGTTGCACTGTACCGAAGTGATATACGCAATTCACCAGGATGGTTAAAGCTACATTTCCCAAATAAACAAGGGTGGTTATGGTATTCCATTTTACCTGTGTTACTCGCAGCTGTTTTATTTACTGCCCTTATACTTGTGTGTTTCAGTTATACAATCTATGTCATATTGCGACAGAAGAAAGTATCAGAAATGAAAACGGACTTCATTAATAATATGACCCACGAATTTAAAACCCCGATTGCTACGATTTCATTGGCCGCGGATTCGATTATCAGTCCGAAGGTGATCGGCGATCACCCCAAGATCAATCGGTTTATAGGAATTATCCGCCAGGAGAACAAACGAATGCTGCAACAAGTGGAGAAAGTTCTGCAAATGGCCCTAATTGATAAAAAGGATTTTGATCTGAAATTGGGCGATGTGGATATTAATGAACTCGTGCGGCAGGCTGTTGATCACCTCAGCTTGCAGGTTGTTCAGCGGGAGGGGAATATTACGACACAACTAGATGCCGAGTTGCCTGTTATACAAGGAGACCATATTCATCTATCCAATGTGATCCATAATCTACTGGATAATGCCAATAAATACTCATCGGAATCACCGGATATTGCCATTAGCACGTATAATGTCAGGGGTGGAATTCAGGTCATAGTGGAGGATAAGGGTATTGGAATGACAAAAGAGGATCAAAAGCATATATTTGACAAGTTCTTTAGAGTCCATACCGGAAACCTTCACGATGTTAAAGGGTTTGGTTTAGGATTAAGTTATGTAAAAGCAATTACTTCCGCTCATCAGGGAAGTATTGATGTGAAAAGTGAATCCGGTAAGGGAAGTAAATTTTCTATTTATTTACCTGTCCGGCAAAAATTATAAATATGTAGGGTCTTGATTTTTCGGAATGAGAACCTGAAATTTGAAATGTATGTCAGCAAATAAAATTTTGTTAGTAGAGGATGATCAGAACTTTGGGGATGTCCTGAAGTCTTATCTTGAAATGCACGACTATGATGTGACACTCGCATCAGATGGGGTGGCTGGTTTTGAAAGTTATAAGAAAGGAAGTTTTGATTTGTGCATTTTTGATGTCATGATGCCTCGTAAGGACGGATTCACTCTGGCGAAGGAAGTTCGCGAGAAAGACAAAGAAATGCCTATCATTTTCCTTACCGCCAAAAATCTGAAAGAGGATATCCTCGAAGGCTTTAAAATCGGTGCAGATGATTACCTGGCTAAACCATTTAATTCGGAAGAATTACTTCTTCGCATACAGGCTATCCTAAGAAGGGTTAATAAGGGTGCCGATAAAGAAGATGAAGTAAAAGAGTATCAGGTGGGTGAGTATCACTTTAATTATCCTCTCCGGATACTGACATGGCAAGGTGGGAATGGAACTGAAAGAGAAAAACTCTCTCCGAAAGAAGCTCATTTGTTGAAAATGTTCTGTCAGCATAAAAATGATGTACTTACCCGGTCTGAAGCCTTAGGAAAAATCTGGGGTGAAGACAATTATTTTACGGCCAGGTCAATGGATGTGTTTGTCACGAAATTGCGAAAGTATCTCAGTAAGGATTCCAATCTTCAGATCATGAACATACACGGAAATGGATTCCGTTTGATCGAGAAAGACAAAGTAGATTCTTGATTTGACTCCAGGTAAGCTTAGGGAAAATTAAAAAAAACCTTCACTGCATTTAGGAAAGTTGTTTCGTAAAGAATCAACCTAAAATTTCTATTGCATTTGTTCTGTCTCCGGATCAAAATCTCCTCTCAACTCCCTGAATTTTTTTCGGGCATCAATTGCAAAAGTACTGTCACTGTAATCGATAAATAATTTCTCGTACAATGACTTTGCCTTCTCTAAATCGTTTAGCTGAAACTCGTAAAGCTGAGCCAGGTAGTACATTGAATTATCCGCACGGATTTCCTCTGGAAATGTTTCGATGATTTCCTGATAGTGTGCTTCAGCTGATTTGTAGTCTCTTTTTTTCTCGAACAACTTGGCTTTCAAATACAGCATATCATCTTTCAATCCATGTTCGGAATAAATGTTACCAAGCACGGTGAGTTTTTCTATTGCCTCATCGAGTTTGTTTTGAAAGATCATCAGCTCAGCTTTAGCAAATTCACTCATGGCGTG
>JAYUXX010000179.1:0-4740 GCA_043752765.1 Saprospiraceae bacterium
CCTCTAATAACCAACTGATCAAAAAAGAACCTTGTTGAATATCAACACATTATGAATTTATTTAATACAAATTAAGGGGTTATTCGAGGTTCCCTTTAGATTCTTCGATAGGCTCTATCACAACTCCCTCTGCATCGATCTAATTAGAATGTATGATGAATAATTGTCCAGCTTTCTTGTGAATGTAACCGACATGGTTTTGATCGAATCCAATAAAGTAAATTCCTTCCTTTAAAGTGATCTCCAAAGTTTTAATTCGCTCGACGGTCGAAGAATTATAAATTTCTAATAGAGGCTTTTCGAGATTCAGGGTTTTTGCTTCATTGATAGGAAGCTGTTGGGCAAATTTATAGCGGTTTAGATTAAAGACCATGTGTAGGAGGGTGGTGGAGACGAAAATAGCCGCATGCTATCTTCCCTTCTCTAGGAACTGGGGTATGGCCTTCGAAGGACCATGGGGTGGTGAGCCAGTGTGGGATGAGTTTATCTACTAATAATCCGGTCACTAATGTTGAAAGAGAGTGTTCACTCAGAAGTTGAATCAATGGATTTGATTTGATTCTAAGAATTTCACTTTTTACTGAAGTGTAAGTCAATTCAGTCTGGTCATATTGCACATGGGGAAAACCATCAAGCTCGCTCTGCTCAGGAAGGCAGATTAAAACCGTTATTTCGATTAATATGTGAAACAGATAATTCACTTGTTTTTATAAAATAGAAATTTGTTTCTACAAATGTAAAACCCGATGATCAAATTTTGATCATCGGGCTTGACGAATTTAATTTATTACATCTTCACAAACTTATTTACAAACAGCACTCTACCTTCTGAGATTATTTGCAACAAGTACATACCATTAGAAATTGTAGAGGCCTCCATGGTTTGAAGAGCAGTCCCTACTTCCAATTTTTTGTTCAATAATACCTGGCCTGTCAGGCTTATAACATGGAACGACATTCCTGACTGAGCAGGAAATGGTATCTCGGTATTTAATATACCTGTAGTAGGATTTGGAAAAATGCGTATTAAGCCGATTTTTCCAATTTCATTTTGAGAGGTTATTAATTGAGATGTATCCAGCAATGTGAAAGCATCAATAATTAGTTCTTGATACAGATCGTCTTTATCGTCGCTCATCCAAAAAGCTCCGGTTGAATCTTGGCTGCCCAACGGCAAATCAAACCACTCAAATGCAATATCGAACGACATGCTATCCACACCCAGAGAGGCCGAAGGAGTAAGCGAATTTGATTGAAGACCGTACCATCCATATCCAGGGGGTGCTGGTGCAATCGCTTGAATCTTTGATGCCACCGAGTTGTTTTCGAAAAGGATAATTTCCTCGCCAATTGAAGTGAGTACCGGATTTCCAAGGGAATCTGTAAGTAAGACGTTTGGTGAAGGGAAAGAGGTTGGTTTTAGCACTGCTGTTTGAAGATGATATAGTGACGACGATGTTGAGTCTCTTCCACCTGAATCAATGGACTTCATAGAGATTTTCCACACTGCCTTTGGCGGGATCAGCGTGTATTTGCAACGTTTGGGGCCAACTACATATTTGGTCGAAATATCTGATACAACAGTATCTAATACAACATCTAAGCACATCCAGTCAACTCCTGTTTCATTTCCAATTACTATATCCAGATTGCCATCATTCAAATAAGACAGGATTGAATTAATAGAAAAAGCAGGTGGGAGATTTCCTAAATTAAGCGTAAAACTTCTATCCTGATTATGGTTCCACGTTCCTCCAGCCTCAACTAGTTGACTGAGGTTTGCACCAGTGATATATGTTGACCCTTCGAAAAAAGAAATATTATCAGTTCCCGTCTGCCCGGTAGGGGATGCCTTTGCACGAAATTGTAGGGTCGCTGCACTGACATTTCCTGAAGCTACTGGAAAAACAATTTGATGAATGAATAATGCGTTTTGCGGAATTGGTGTTCCATTACATTTTGTTAACCCGGGGAAATTGTCAAACTCTAATAAGCCGAAACATGGATGTGATGCATTTTGTGATGTAAAATAACCAAGCAATGCTACATCCGGAGTAACGGGTTCTTCAGGGCACACATAAATATCTTTCAATCCCGAGCAAACAGAAATAGATTGGGACACCAAATCGGAAGAAAATAAATTTATGATACATCCCAAGAAGATGATGCAATTCACACGGTACCAAGGCCACATTTTATTGATTGATTTTGAAGATTTCATATACTTTCTTATTAATTGTGGATACAATATTTATTATTTAAAAACGCTGTAATACAGGTAATCGAGTTGGTTCCATGTGCCATGGTTTTCCAGAACATGATACTTACGTTTCCATATCCATCTTGTATACCTATATCGTTTTCCAAATAATTTGAACCCGAATGTTATAGACTTACCTCTGACGTATTCAACTTGTTTTAATCTTGATGCATTCACCCCACATTTGGTGTACACATCACTCGAGGTAACCACTCTTGATTCTTCACCATTGTTGCTTCCGGCATCATAAGTTTGTTCATAATTTGGATAATTTTCGTATTGCCCTCTCGATCCCTGATAGTGATCTGAGGTGCTTTGCAAAAAGGAATAATGATTTTTGTATCTTTTTAAAGCATCAAAACCGGGAACATCTTTAAAGTAGGCCTTTACTGGCTGAACCATTCCTGTTGGTGATATCCATGGAACACTACCTGCTGAAGCAAAAGGTAATTTTGTTGGATCCCCCTTTGTAATAAGGTCCACTTTTTGATCCATATAATACCTGATTGCCCGTTCTTTTGGAATTCCCATATCAAAGAGTTTCTCATTAAGTGTAATAGATCCCAGGATGCCCGGATATGGCAAAAACACATTTGGATTAACGAGCCTTGGATCCGGATTTGCACTTTGACTTTCTATCGAAAGCACTCCATCATCAAATCCCTGGTGAATCCCATTTTTTGAAAGAATACTTTTCCAACGCGTATGTTTCGCTCCTATCTCCTCTCCATAATCTGTTGGGTGTCCACCCGCTATTGTGAGTACGCAAACAGGGACGTTGTCCAGTACTGGTGCCCACAGTTGCCTGGTAATTGCCATATCGAGCAATTCGGATGTAAACAAGAAAGCGCTTGAACTTGTAATAGGTCCACCCAAAAATTCTTCCGCAATAGGTTTAACATATTGAAGCCCCGTTGAAGCTGCCATTAAAAGTGCCGATGCATAATCGCTACCTCCAAAAGCTCCTTGCAGACCTACATGTAATTCACACCTGTCGGCAATAAAACTTAAATCTCCTAACGTCATATTCAATGGTGGATACCTAGAAAGGTCCGAAGTAGTCAAAACGATATCAGTCAGTGGAGCTCCATCGGAATGTGAGATCATAATAAAGCCATTATGACCAAAGGTATTGGCAGGCCTTGTTTCTAGTAGGTTGCAATTTATAACACCTACACCACCAATCATTGCATTTGCAATTTGTTCTAATATACTATGTGCTCCATATATAAAACTTTGTGTGGCCGGGTGTGATACAACAATATACCTGTTCGAATAACTGCCGGTTCGATTCACATTAAATGTATTTGTGTCGACAGTCGTTTTTAAATATTTTTCAGTATGATGGTTCCATGTTTTATAGGCTCCACTTTTCCAATACCCTGAATAAAACTCCGGCCTGTCATCTGGCCAAACTGATTGTGATCCAGGTGTAGATTGATGAAGCCTTTCTAATATGGGTCCCATTCTTAATCCATGAACGAAAATTATGTCCCTGCCTTTGAAAGGACTAAGTGTATCATCTGGTGGGGAACCTTGAGGAGGTAAAGATCTGCAGTCGAAGAGAATTGGTCCCAATGAGTTCATGTCATTAATTAGATCTACACCAGGATTAACCAATTCAAGTGAATCAATAAAATTATTTATGTCACTTTGGAATTCAGCAACACTTACACCCAAAGAATCTTGAAATAGTTGATCCATGGAATCATTTTGAATAAAATTGTCCAACTCTATCGGAATTTCTCCTCCAATAGATTCACATGAGTCCAGACAGAATTCATACCACGTATCCATATTATTCGGTGCAGGATCGCAGTAAGCGTAAATGTCATTTACATTGCCCATAAATATGTCTACACTGTCTTCTAAGACAAGACAAGTCGTATCAATTTCGCCAAGCGGTGATGTCAGATTGCCAAGTGAATCAAATTGTACGAGATAACATGGAATCGAATCATTGACAGGATAAAAACAAATATTATCAACTTCCGCAACAGACATCAAATTCAAAGCAAAGTGTTCACTGTTTTCAACGCTCACAACTAGGTTATCAAAATCTTGAGGTGCATGCCACCGGTGGAAAACAAATGTTGTCCAATCATTGCATGCTGCTATCCTGCCAGAAACATCAATGATTGCATGGTCCGAAGAAGGCAATGGATGATTACCTATACTTGGCAATGAACCATTAAATGCCATTGCACGAATTTTCACATATGGGATAGAACCTTGTTTAGCACGTACGCAAATGCTCATTTCATAAACCTGCCCCTTCTTAATTGGTGTTACTAATTCTTGGACAATTGCATCCCCAGAAATCTTATTACCGCTTAACTGGATGTATCCATTGTCTTCACAACCAAAAGCATTTACCACTAAAGGATTTCCATAACCTTTTTTCCAGTCAGTAACTTTTCCTATTGGCATAGTTCCTCCAACAATACCATCAGAAAAACCAGAATTTTGAACAAGATTTC
>JAYUXX010000180.1:0-4733 GCA_043752765.1 Saprospiraceae bacterium
TAGTTGATAAGTGAACAATTCCAGAGGCTTTATTTGTAACAGTCAATGTCCCGCCTGTCCTATTGTACATTCTGAAAATAAGCCTATAAGTAACCCCGGCTGTTAAGAGTTGTGTCTGGCTAATTGTTGCAACACCAACCGCACTTGTTTTGCGAATTGATCCAGCTTGTTTAACCCAACCGTTGCCCGCCAATGTCCATCCATAGCTAGGGTTAAGTGAAAACTTATTGTTTTCAAGTAACTGCTGCCTATATATAATCATCTCGGTTTTCACAAAGACTGAATATTTAATTTATAGCTAGGCCTTACATCTATTGTGTGATTAATATTCTTAATGTTTGATTTTAGCTTCTCGTCGTATGAAGCCGAGTTTACAACCAAAGGAATAATAATAGGTTCTTTAGTTGTGATATACCCATTAAACAAGCCTCCGGCATTTAGACTACTTGGGATGGATGTGAGATAGTAACCTAAGCCTGAATCATATCCCGTGATCTTCCCTGACCCCGCGCTCTCAATGCCTATAATAGACCCATCACTTACGGCATACTCGAATAAGGTCCCTGTAACTAAATCAGCTTCTATAACCAGGTAAGCCGTTGCATTAAAGATGTTATGCGCTCCTCCAGTAATCTGGAAAGTTTTTCTTTCCTCGTAACTAACATATACTTCAGGGCTGGTAAAAAGTGTTTCCATCCATTTACCCTCTTCTTCAGTTAGCCAGTTTGAACTTAATTTATAAGATTCCCCAGCGTTAACATTTATAACCGATTCACCCCTATCGCCCAAAGCGTAATCCGTATCAGGTAATTTATTGTGAGTGGCTCTTGAAATATCAATAGATTTTGAAGACTTTAAATTAAATGTATAAGAATCAAATCCGCCCAATCTATTAAGCCACCATATTCTATGCTGTGGATACTTCGTACATCTGTAATCAATTTCAAATTCTTTACGCTCTGAAATATTCCTATTCAATGTATAATCAACAAGTCTTATATCATAATACCGAACATTTGAGTCTATGACAGGCTGAGTTGGTGATCCGTCAAGAGCAGCTTCATTAATATTAGCAGGTCCAACCCCAACAGTAATTAATAAATCCTCAGGATCAGCCGGACTGCTTATTGAATACAAAACATTATCCATTTGATATTGAGCAATAGGAACATGATCTTTATCGTATGTGTTAATAATCATTGCGAATACCGGATCATCAGTAGCCTGAATAAAGTTGATTGTAAACTTTTCAGTTAAAGGAATGAGAGACCTGTTCGGAACTGTTGTAAGAAACCTAGATTTTAAATTTGAACAAACATATATGCTCTGAGTGAATGACTTGTACTCATGGTATTGCAAGGCCCCGTTCCATGCATAACCAATTGGAGAAGTATAGAGAACACTTGATAGTGTTAAATCGCCGGTGCAATCAGAAGATGTATTATAGCTTTCTCTCACCTCAAAATAATAACTACATATACCTTGATTGTTTGCCGCCCACTGCGTTTGCGCTGGTCTAAAATTATACGAAAGATAATTTTGTAATACCTTATGAATCCTTACATAACCGTAATCACTAGCCCCTTCAGGAAAGAATTTTAATCTGATAGAAAACGACCCATTAACATACAGGTCGCAGACATATGAAAAATCACAGCTTGCTTTATTAGAACTGTTAACCACCCATTCTATTGGATTGTATGCTGGTCTAATCCTGCCAGGAGATGATATGAGCGTTACAGACATTAAGCTAATTCCTTTTTAATTATTTGTTCAACATCTTTCTCCATTGCTTTACCTACATTGACTTCAAATTGTTTGGCTCTCCTTGTTGTTGGAATTGTAAAGAAATTTGTAGCGGGTATTCCCATTTCCCAAATCTTTCTACGTATCGGAAAAGATGCACCCTCTGGAAGTCCTTTTATTCTACACCACTTTTTTAAGGATTCAATAAACTTTGATTTACCCTTTCCTTTGCCTTTCATTGTGGCGTACTTACTCGGCTTTATCCCCTTGTCAACATAAGCACCATAGTCAGCCATTTTGAACGTGAGTGTAAACTTTGTTCCTGTCTCGGTGATCTCATACTCAATAGAATCATATAGTTTGCCAGAAGCATACTTACCGTTATTTCTTAAACGGGTTTCTATCTCACTCTCAACTTCATTACCATACTTTCGCAGGTATGCCTCGGTATGTTTAAACCCTCCCATGATTCCTAATCACGCCGTCTAGTTTATCTCTGATGCCTCTTAACCTTTCGGTAAGAATATCCATGCCGCCTCTTTCGGCTGCACTCTTTGATTCATAAATAGGCTGGCCCCGTGTGCCCCATTTCCATTTACCAGATACCTTGTCTAAATAAGCTTTCATATATCTACTACTTGTATTGAATAAGTTTGACTTGCCCCACCTTCATCTATTCCTGAAGCTATCACAACCCTGTAAGTTTGACGCGGGTATAGTTTTGTGACTATGTTATCATCTTGATCTAAGACAGTAGCATAATTAATTATGGTGCCTTGTGATAGATTGTCAGCAGGAACATCACAGTAGTTAGAATTAAATTCTGTCTGCAAAACTATTTCAGTCTGCCATCCAGTAACCCAATCCCCATGCTGCTCCGATACCGGGTTTAGTATAGGATCGCCTACTAATTCATAATCATCTGATTCGTTACGCAGAATCTTAATAATATCATCGAGCGTTTTTTCTGTATCAGACCATACATTATCTCTGTTGGATAAATCCTTTTGAACCAAACTAACAACCAATAAAAGAAACCTTCTTTGTTTTGTTTGCTCAAGAGTTACACTATCCAGTGGAACAACCCATAAAAGAGGGTATGTAAGTCCGGGCTTTATTGATCCGCCAATCTCGAATATGTTTCCAAATCCAAAACCTTTCAGCTCGTAATGCTTCTCACTTATATCTCTGAAAAGTTTTATAATTTCAATGGTACTCATCCTTCAACTCCGCTATTAATTAATTTCCTTATATCCCTTTGTGTTGGTTGAGGGGTGTTGATTATTCTTCCACGGAACTTAATCCATTGGTGTCTGCAACCAAATGAGCCTTTGTATTCTAAAACTGGATAGTTTAATTCTTCGCTGATGTAATTGATTTGCTCCTCAGTAAAAACCTTGTCGATCTTAAGCATGAGCTTACAGAATGGCCTTGTCTTTGCATCTAAAGGGCCGTTGTAATAATAATAGTTAACTCCCTTTTCGGGGTTTCTATTGGCAAATTCTTGTGGTAGCTCCTCGACTAAGGAACGGCTAACTCCGGTATTCTTTAAAAGCTCAAATAATTGAAGCTCTAACTTTAACCTTTTGAAAGTTTGGATTCTCTGCTCTAACACATAGGTATATAACAGAAAAGAGGCTTTTGTTTATTACGCCCCGCCAAAATCATAATCAAATGATCCTGGGCTTTTGTTTGATTTGAACTCAAACCACATACGCATTAGAAGCATATCTCTATAATCAGGTGATCTCCCTATCAAAGACTTAACCGTGTCCTTACCTACAATACCTTTTTTACCATCGGAATCGGCGTTCTTTTGCTTTAACTGCTCAAGCTCCTCAATAGTATCCTGCTGAATTTTCGGGTCCGTGCAATCAAAAAACATTCCGCTTGAGTTAATTCTTTCTGCCAGTTTGAAGCAACATTGAGCCTGAAGGTTCTCGTAATTCTCCCCATCCATAGCTTTAGAATTGTTAACGAACCCCTTACACCTCATAAGATCAACAAGTCCACCACCTACACCATCTTCATCGGCTATCACATTGCCTAAAGGAATATTGTTATCCCGGCGTAATTGATCTATGTATTTGTAAGAATCAGTAATTGATTGTTTAGTGAATACCTTAACTTTAACCCTCCATCCTTCCCAAAGACCTATCACTATTTTATCAGAACCAAACCGAGCCACATCAGCGGTTATATACTTTTGGCCCTTTAGATGTTCAAAATCATTGCTGAATAATTCTATAATCTTTTCATAGTCACATAAAGCAGAAGGATCATCATCGTATTCCCAGTTACCGAACAAAAGCCTTTCCTTTTCATTTGGGGATAGGGTACGGTTCAAATGCTCCAAGTACCCACTATCTAACATTTTGTTGTCTGTGGGCAAAGCCTGAATGAATTTGATATGCTTTTCAAGTGTTCCCTCCTTCCACTTCTTATAATTTTTGTAAAGGAAGTTTTTAGAAGGGTTATTTGTGATTAGAAGTTTACCGGGGATACCGTACTTGTCATTATTCCACCTGCCAATCGAAGCCGCTAGATTATTCTTTGCTTCTTCTGCTACCTGTCCACCTTCCTCAATCCATCCCCTTGTCATTTGCATGGACCCAAAACGCATGTACTTTGAATCAGACGGAAGATACCTGGCCTCTAAAAGAAAGACTTTACTCTTATTGTAAAGGGTAAACATATTATCCTGCCCGTTAAACTTATAATATTCCTGTTTTAATCCCCATGTTTCAAAGACTTCATGTATGGATGGAATAGTGTATTTACGAAGATCATTGAGAGCTTCCCGCGCTATAAAATAATGAGTTTCAGGATAAGTGAAAGCATCCGAGAATATCAGGTTGCAACCAAGGAAAGATTTACCACCGCCTTTTGAACCTCCGTAGTCTATTTCAAACGTCTCATCATCTATCCAATATCGACAGGCTTGTTTTTGCTTTTCGTTTCCATTGGTATCAAACTGAAGTCTCATT
>JAYUXX010000181.1:0-1850 GCA_043752765.1 Saprospiraceae bacterium
TGCACCTCAATGGAAATGTAATGGAAGAAGTTGTTTCCTCATTAGAACATGCAAAGACACTTACAGGAAAAGAACAACCTGTAGTGATCCTGATGAAAACAGATATGGGACATCCTATTGATTTTATGGTTGGAAGTCATCACTGGCATGGTATCGCTCCGAATGATGAACAAAAAGAAAAAGCGCTTGCCCAGCTTGAAGAGACGATGGGAGACTACTGATTTACGATTTACGATTTACAATTTACGATTTACGATTGTGGATTGTGGATTTTGGATCCACAATTTTGGATGCCGGATACCGAACTTAAAACACGCGACGCATAACATAGGAATCACAACTGACAACTCACAATTCACAACTGACAACTCACAACTCACAATTCACAACTGACAATTCACAACTGACAACTCACAACTGACAACTCACAACTGACAATATTATGTTTACTGATTTTCCGATTACAGGTAAGAAGGCAACGCGCGATGGATTTGGCGATGGGTTGTTGGCTGCAGGACAGCAAAGTGAAAATGTGGTAGCGTTATGCGCTGATCTGATAGGGTCATTAAAGATGAATGCGTTTATCAAATCATTTCCAGAACGATTTGTGCAGGTGGGTGTAGCTGAGGCCAACATGATGGGTATTGCTGCGGGTTTGGCCATTGCGGGTAAGATTCCATACACTGGAACATTTGCAAATTTTTCAACGGGCCGTGTGTATGATCAGATCAGGCAGTCCATTGCTTATTCACATAAGAATGTGAAGATCTGTGCATCGCATGCAGGGCTTACACTGGGAGAAGATGGTGCTACTCATCAAATACTTGAGGACATGGGAATGATGAAGATGTTGCCGGGTATGACTGTGATCAATCCTTGTGATTATAATCAAACGAAAGCAGCAACGATTGCTATTGCCGAACATTATGGTCCTGTGTATTTACGCTTCGGGCGTCCTTCATGGCCTGTTTTCATGCCGGATACGATGCCTTTCGTCATCGGAAAAGGAATTATGATGCAGGAAGGAAGTGATGTTACGATTATTGCTACCGGCCACCTGGTTGCGTATGCAATGGATGCAGTTAAAAAATTAAACGAAGAGGGCATCAGTGCAGAGCTCATCAATATCCATACGATCAAACCATTGGATGAAGAGATCATTCTCGATTCCGTTTCGAAAACAGGTGTTGTGGTAACAGCTGAAGAACATCAGCGCAATGGTGGACTTGGAGATTCGGTTGCACAGTTGCTTGCAAGGAAACTTCCTACACCTCAGGAGTATGTTGCCGTGAATGATAGTTTTGGAGAAAGCGGTGTGCCTGAATTGTTATTGGCTAAATATGGATTGAGTGCAGACCATATTGTCGGTGCGGTGCATGAGGTGTTGAAAAGAAAAATGGTCACAGAAAGTTATCAATAACCAGTTACTGAATTCTCTGTTTGTATAAACTGAAAAGTACATAAGCCTATAAACGTTCTCGCTCATAGGCTTATATTTTTATTGGTTTGTTGAGTTTTTAAAGTTTGGCAGTTACATCTTCACAAACTTTTTCTGAAAATGAAAATTAGATGATCGGACATCGATCAGGTAAATTCCTGCGGTATAAATAGACAGGTCAAGTGTATTTTACTGTACTTGCAGATGAGGCATATGTGTTGTCTGGCTGGTAAGGGAGAGAATCCTTATTTGGCGTTTGAAGTACATGGCAGACATGCTCTCCATTATACCTAGCCAGACCTACAAATCTGTACATTATTATATTACCTGAAATTTGTTGCAAACCAGGATGGGAGCTCATTGAAATGGTGCTGAATGAATTGAGCAGGAGAATATTCAGCCGAGGATTTGC
>JAYUXX010000182.1:0-11138 GCA_043752765.1 Saprospiraceae bacterium
CAGAACTGCGAATCTTATACCACCGGAGTTATTTTAACGACATGATAACAATATTTGTTTCTTCCTGTTTATACGTTTTACTCTTCTTATACGTCTGAATTAGCAGGCTGGTTTGGTATTCTTCAAATACACCATTATGAGGTCCATAGTTCCCAATTGGCTAAACGTTCAAAGTGTTACTTGCCTGTTTATTGCAAGCATACTTCTTTCTGCATGTAAAAAGGAAGAAGTTGACATATTCAATTGTGATAGTTTAGCTCCTACGTATTCACTTGATATTAAACCAATTCTGGATGCCTCCTGCGCCAAATCAGGGTGTCATAATGAAGCTACTGCCAAAAAAGGGATTAATCTAAGTACGTACGCAACCTCTTTCGACGTTAGTCAGGAAGATCGATTCCTTGGTGCGATCCAGCACAAAAATGGATATGATAAAATGCCGGATGATGGCCCCAAACTATCTGATGATAAAGTCCGCTTATTGACGTGTTGGGTTCAGAATGGTTCTCCCGAATAATCTCCTCTGATTTTTCCTGATGAATTGAAAGACTGTTTCTTGCGCCTGTTGGATAATTCAATTCTCTTTCAGCTATTTAAAAGAGATGGATTTCGGCATATATTATATCAAGAATTCATTTTGTGTCAGGCAAATGGAAACTGTATTCAATAAAAGTATCTGCTAAATTTGTTTAAACATACCGTGTAAACCATGAAATTTTTAGCCTCCCTTTTGTTTATATTCTTGGTCAATAGTATTGTTGGTCAAGTCAAAACACTTCCTGAAGATCTTGTCCAAAACATTATCAAGCGGATTGATGCAGGGACAAATCCAAGTATTGCTATCGGGATTATTGATAAAGACGGACCCCGCTATTATTCATTTGGCAAGAAAAAGAAAGGGGGTAAAAAAATAAATGAGCATACCATCTATGAAATCGGCTCTATCTCAAAAGTTTTTACGGGACTATTATTAGCGGATCAGATTGTAAATGGGAAGTTGAATGCGGACGATCCTGTTCAAAAATATCTACCATCATCTACTTCTATTCCAACTTTTGAAGACCAGGAGATAACTTTCGGAAATCTTTCTGATCACACATCTTCTCTCCCTCGAATGCCGGACAACTTCTCGCCCGCCGATCCCAATAACCCTTATGCAGATTATACGGTCGAACAGATGTACGCTTTTCTTTCATCTTATAAATTGGATCGCCCAATTGGTTCGGAATACGAATATTCAAACCTTGCTGTAGGACTACTTGGCCATATACTTTCTGTCAAGGAACGTAAGATGAGCTATGAGGACCTCTTAACCGGATCGATTACAGAACCTTTGAAAATGTATGAAACGAAAGTTACGCTTTCGAAAAAAATGAAAAAGAATCTGGCCATTGGACACAACCAGGGAATAGCTGTTGCAAATTGGGACCTCCCTACTTTTGCAGGTGCAGGAGGTATACGAAGCTCGGTGCATGACATGTTGTTGTTCGTGGCAGCTAATCTTGAATTAAATTCTACACCACTAAAGAAAGCCATGTTGCTAAGCCATATGCCTAGGCATAACAAAGCTGGTGGCAGCCGGGTTGGTCTCGGGTGGCATATTAATCCGGGAACCAATGGTGATGTGATTTGGCATAATGGGGCGACTGGCGGGTATACAACCTTTACGGGCTTTGTGAAAGAAACAGGAATGGGTGTTGTTGTTTTAACTAATTCTTCGGAGGGGGTTGATGATATTGGGTTTCACTTATTAGATTCCGGATCTCCGCTCCGATCTGTTATTCCTCATATCGCAATCCGGCTAAAAGAAATCATAGATGAAGAAGGAGTTTCTGATTTAACGGCGAAATTTGATAATTTGAAAAAAGGGGGAAAAGACAAATATGACTTTAGCGAAACAGGTATAAACGCACTTGGATATTATTATTTAAACCGGAAAGAATTTCCAAAAGCTAAAACCATATTTCTGTTGAACATCCGGGAATATCCGGAGGCATTTAATGTGTATGACAGCTATGCAGAAGCGCTGATGGAAAATGGCGAAAAGGATTTAGCCATCGAGAATTATAAAAAATCAATCGAACTCAACCCAGGAAATACGAACGGTTTTGAAATGCTAGCTAAAATCGGTGTGAAAGTAGAAATTCCTGTTTTCGAAGTTTCTGATGATATTCTTCAATCTTATATAGGGACATATGAATTGGTCCCTGGCTTTCAAATGACAATTACTAGAAACCAATCTCAACTTTCCGGACAGGCCACGGGCCAAGGGATCTATGAAATTTATCCTTCGTCAGCGACAGAATTTTATTATAAAGTTGTGGATGCCCAAATTGTTTTTAATAAAAATGATTCAGGTGCAGTTGAAAGTCTAACCTTATACCAGGGAGGTCAAGCTTTGACGGGGAAGAAAATTAATTAGAATCTAGCTACAATGCGCCTGATACAAATCAAATCGTATTTTTTTTGGCTTCTCAGTATTTTGTATCAATAATCTAACGACCAATCACTTTCAGAAACTCTTCTTTTTTACTACGGGACACCAAAATATATTTTCCATTTTTTAGCTCCACTTGTCCCCCATCACCGCGCAGGTAACGTTTTATAAAATTGAGATTAATAATGTGTGAGTTGTGCGGCCTGAAAAAAATATTTGCCGGAAGTATTTCCTCAAAGTCCTTTAGCGTACGACTCGCCATAAGTTTCGATTGATCATCAAAATAAATGTTGGTATAATTGCTTTGCGCTTCAAGATGAACGATATGTTGAATATCAAAGAAGAGCAGTCCATCATTTGTTGGAATTGCAATTTTATTTAAGAACGGTTTCGTCAATATATTCTGTTTAAGGGTTTCTAACTTTTTATGGGTCAGGTCAGAAACAGGCTGATGCATCAATCTGTCTATTGTTGTTTTTAATTCATCGATATCGATTGGCTTTAACAAATAATCAAATGCTGCATATTTGATGGCTTTGATAGCATAATGATCATAAGCAGTCGTAAACACTAAATGAAACTTTTTATCCGGAAGAGCTATCAGCATTTCGAAACCACCCATTTCGGGCATCTCAATGTCCAGAAATACCAGTTGAGGATTCAACTTGTGAATTTTATCAATTCCCTCCCTTCCGTTTTCAGCTTCTGCGACTACTTCCACTGAAGGGCAATAGTCATGAAGCTTTTGCCGCAAGGCAATCCTTCCGTTCAACTCGTCATCGATGATGATTGCAGTTAACATCTATTGAATTTTTAGTTGTACCTGTATACGCGTTCCGGCAGGTTGCCCCTGTGATTCCAGATCTGTAATATGGATGGATGCTATCTCTTCAGCATTAAAGAGTCTGACCCGGTCATTGCTCATTTGCATTCCATATCCATTTTGCTGCTTGTTTGATTGCCCATTGAGATTCTTTCTTCCGACACCATTATCTTCAATCACATAGACAAGGTTATCATTTGATTTACTGACAGTGACAGTTAGTTTGCCATGTTGATCCTTTAGTGGTCTCAGTCCATGAAGTATAGCATTTTCAACGTAGGGCTGAATGATTAATGGAGGAACTTTATAATCTTCCTGCAGCAGATCTTCTCCAATAAGAATAGCAGCAGAAAATTTATCCTGATGCCTGAATAATTCAAGATCAATATAAAGCTGAAGCGTTTCCATATCCTTGGATAGAGGGACTCTGTTTTGTTTGGAACTATCTAAAACATTCCGGATCAACTTGGCAAATTTATTCAAATACATCGTAGCCCTATATTTGTCATTGCTTTGTATCATCGCATCGATGCCGTTGATACAATTGAAAATGAAATGCGGATTCATCTGAGATCTCAATGCCATCATTTCGGTCTGAACAATTTGATGTTTTAAATCTGCCTCTTTCCTGATCATGTGTATGCGTCTCCGCAAGATGAGTGTAATCATGGCTATAATTGCAAACAATGCAATGACTCGAAACCACAAGGTACCCCACCATGGGGGTGTGATAATAATGGGGAAGGAGGTAATTGATGATGCTTCTTCTGCAGCTTTTACTTCAAATATATATTTACCCGGTTTTAGGTCCGTGTAGTCTGCAAAATTCTTGGACATCGCATGAATCCAGTTTTTATCTACATCGGATAGCCTGTAATAGAAATTTGTTTGCTTCAAATCTGAAAAATCCAGGGCAGAAAATTCGATGGAAATAAAATTTTTATGATAGGGCAGAATGACAGCGCGATTATTGGCAAGAAAGGAATCAATGTAGATTGATTCATCAAACACCTTAAATCCACTTATCTCAATTTTAGGAATGGCAGGTGGATTAAATCCCGTCTGCACAGGATCGAAAGATAAAATTTCAGCATGTGTGTATGTAACCCACCGTCCATCATTCAAAATATAAAATCCGGATGAAGCAAAAGGAGAAGTTATGATCGAGTTATTTGTATTATACTTTGTATGGCTTCGGTGATCGGAACTTAATTTATGCAGACTGTAATCAGTAGTGAACCAAAAATCACCTGCATGATCCTTTTTAATAGCAAAAACAGATGTATTATTCAGATGGTCGTTAATTTTTAACCGCGAGAATTCTGTTGTGTTGGTATTGAACAAGTGTGTTCCTCCGTAAATAGCTCCCATGATTAACATCGTATCGTTAAAAGCTTCCACGCCTTGAAATGTTATTCCATTTTCCTTGATCGTATTGAAGGGTTGATATAGATCTGTGTAACGAAGTTCATCTTTATCAAATTTTTGAAGCCCGGATGCGCTCGTCACCCAGCATCTGTTGAACTTATCAATAAAAATATCTACAACCCCTTTAAGAGGCCACGCATGAGTCGATTCATTACCTTCATACTTATGGAATGCTTTTTCCTTTTTGTTCCAAAAAACCATTTTCCCATTATGCAGTCCTAAATAAATATTTCCTTCCTGATCCTTCACCATTTTATTAATCGTCGAATGGTCAATTTCAGGAGGTTGAATAGTTTGAAATGTATGTGTAACCGGATTATACACATGAATATATCCTTCCTGCGTCCCTGCCCAAATGGTACCATCATCATGCTCCACAAGACTCCAAACCAGATTCAGGGATAATGATTTTTTGAAAGCCACATTCCGGATAAAATTCCAATTTTGATCGCAAATAGAAATACCCCCTCCCCACGTTGCAATTAAAATCTCACCTTGCTGCGTTTGCACTACATCATTAATATCGTTTTTAGGAACCGACGATTCCTTTTCGTCGATATGTCTAATCGTCTGGAAAAAATTTCGATATGGATTAAAAATACTTATCCCTCTGTCAGTTCCTAACCAAATATTATCTTTTCGATCCTGAAATATCGTGGTGATACTAAAGTTATATTTAACTCCATTGCTGATTTTCTCATCAGATGTGATATAATTAAAATTGTCTGCTTCCTTGTTGTAAAGTAAAAGGCCTGCATGATCCGTCCCTATCCACAGATTTTTTTGTCTATCCTCATACATTGCATTTACCAAAAAAGGCAAATCGGCTGAGTGGTTATCTCCCCGGCTCTTCATGATTTCCTTCAGAGAATAGATTACTGTTTGTTCTGTATCTATATTATACCGATAAAGAAAATGATCCCAGGTAGAAACCCATAAATTTACATGGCTATCCAATAAGAGATATCGAATCTTATTTGCTCTGGAGCCATAAATAGATTTTAAGTATTTTAGAAAGGGATGATTTACCATTAAATCTCCTGAAGATTGAATGCGATGAGTTTCAATATCGGCAATCATTAAATGATTAAAATTATGAAGCCAATAGTCACCCGTGACCGGATCTTCAATCACAAAGGTATTTTGATGATGTTGATTCACATTTAAATTGAAATAGGCTCCAAGAGTGGTGGTGCGACCTGAATCATATGTAATCACGCCATATTTATTTATCCACCATTTTGTATGATCTCCGTGTGTAAATAGACGTGAATCGGAATTTGAATAATCATCTATCCATTTCTCTAAAGGAATTGTATTCATTTTGCGTGTAGCCAGATCCAGTCTTTCTATGTGATCTCCTTTAATGACCCATACCTGATCGTTTAATGTATCTACATATAGCTGCCCATCATGCATGGTGCCAAAGGAAGATTGGTTAATTACTTCAGGAAAATCTTCAAACCTTGATCCATCAAATCGCTGCAATCCATTCCAGGAAAGAATCCAGATAAATCCTTTGGCATCCTGTCCGACCCCTTTGATATGTGTATGCAATAATCCATTGGTCTGATCGAGGTGCCTGAAGGAATATTTGCCATTCAACTGAGCAGATGCATAACAATGGCAGCATAAGATGAATGCAAAAAGGGCATGACGCATGGATTAAAGTTACTCGATCAAATAAAATAAAGGTGAAACAAAAGGCTCTGTCAAATCAATTTCTTTTTACTTTAATCTTCTCCAGGGGCGCATCCATAGGTATTGGTGATAAATCAGCTGGATTGTTGTTTAAACCTTGTATGCCAGATCCGCAGTTTCCGATGGAAGCCTTCAAATATGAATCCGCATTTACTCTGAATCCATGTTGAAACTTTATCTGATTACTGGCTTTCATCTTGACATTGGCACCAATTCCACCAGTGATCATTTTATAGGCATATAACAAGTTAGAGGACTCGAAACTGTATTGCCCCTGGTTGATGTCAAAATCTACAAGGACCAGGGAGGGACAGTTCTCATATAAATCTGATTTCCAGATACCCCTTCCAAAAGTTGCGGCTTTTAATTCATTTGTTACATAATTTATTTCAAGGTCTGTTACAGGCACGTGAGGAATACCATTCGAATAAGGAACCCAATCCGGAATCGCATCGTCTGTATAAAAAACTCCGATTTCACTTCCCACGTACACTGAACCACTTGGGCTATTATCGTCATTAGCAAATACAATTGAATAAATAGGAGTATTTGGAAGTGAAAGTGATAGATTGGTCCATGTTACCCCAGCATTTTGTGTTCTATACACTTTAGTGCCTGCAGCATATCCCGACACAACTGCCCAGACTTCATTTCTGTTAGCAGGATTTACCGCTATCCCACTTATTGTATTGCTACCAATGGGTAATGGATTGTTAAACCACATGGGGGAAGGAGCAAGAGGATCATAACAAAGCCAAAAACTATTTCCATTTGCGACATACAATGTGGTACCTCCTCCATCGCGTCCAATTCCCATAGAAGGGCTGATACCCTGAGCTCCAATACCCATTAAGCCAATGTTAGTCCAGTTTGCACCCCCATCCGTACTTCTCAAAATTCCGTTAAGGGAATAGACATATATCACATCCGTATTACCCGCAAATGGAGGTTGTTGAATAATAGGAGTAATCCAGGGATAAAAGTCCTCATCGCCAGCATTCGGCAAAGCAGTTGATGAAAAACTAGCACCAAAATTTGTAGATCTATTTAGTCCTCCGTTTTGAGTACATGCATAGACGATACTATTATCTGATGAATTGAAATAATTATCCATACCATCACCTCCCATTACAAATTCAAAAACACCTCCATCATTCCTCCGGAAGTGTCCATTATCCTGTGTCCCTCCAATTAAGCGATCATTTGCATTTTTGGATCCGCTGATCCTATAGTATTCATTTATGACAAGGCCATTACTTTTGTTTTCCCAGTTATTTCCACTATCTGAACTACGATAAACACCTCCATCATTACAGAGCCATAAATTTCCATTCAGCGGATTGCGTTTAATATTATGTTGATCAGCATGAATTGCATTCGATGTAACCTGATTGAGCGTGACACCTCCATTCGCTGAATTGAATAAGTTGAGACCACCAATGATTACATAGTTTTCTTCCGAAGGATCTACATAAATGGTATTAGCATACCATGAAAGATTTAAACTACTGTTAAAGAGGTCTCCATTATTCTCACAACTGACACTTCGCTCTACAAAATTGATTCCTCCATCTCCGGAATAAAAAAGCCCATTAAATAAATTACCACCAAAAAATAGGTACCCGGGACCAGCTAACAAATAAACTGCATTCCCATTATCCGCTGAAACGCCTATTTCCATTCTGTCAACAACAACATCAGTATTCACGAACGTATTGTCAAGAAAAGTTGTGGACAAATTTAACCGTGCTAAAATATTAGATCCAAGTCTTGTGAAGTATAATATATTGGAGTCATTGGGCTTGAATTCAATATCATTAATATTCGTGATGGGGGTGATATTGGTCCACGTATTTCCTCCATCTGTAGTACGGTGAATCCCATCTGACATAGCCGCAAGCAGCGTATTCGGATCAGTCGGATGCATTAATAATTTAAATCCCGTAAGGCCCTGACTTAAAGGTGCCATTAGTCCTGTACGTACCCATGTACCACCATAATCATACGATTTAATTACACCTATGCTTCGATGGCCATAGACATTTGTACCTGAACCTGTTAGGTCACCTGATAGTGCATAAAGTATATTATGATTAGGAGCGGGAGAAACAACAATGTCGGAAATACCTAAAATAGGTAAGTCAATTGTAAGATTTACCCATGTATCCCCATTGTTGAATGTTTTCCATATTCCTCCGCCAGCTGTAGCGATATAGATTATAGAGCCATTGACGGGATCAAAGGCAACACTATTTACCCTTCCCATTTTTGCTTCACTACCGGGCATTGAGGAATGTCCAATGTTCGTCCAATCTCCTGTATGTGAACGGGTGTTACTCACCGAAATCTTTTCCATTTCTGAGAGTGCCTGAATATTTTTTTCAGAATAATCCGTTAGCTGCCCATTTTCATCAAGATGATGCATGGCAAACCACTCCCATCTTTTCCATTGTTTATATCCACTCCGGTTTGTACCTCTTGCTGTATCATAATACATATCAATCTGCCGGGACAATTCTGAAAAAATATTTCCGGGAGGAGCCTGGTTGATAGCTTTCAGAAATCCCTGAGAATTCAAATTCTCCGCGATGGAAAAAACTATCATACATCCAATGAACAACTTAATTCGAATTTTCATTTGGTTCAGATTTATTGGATAATTAAGGTTTTGTATTCTCTAAATTTTCAATTCGCTTGTTCAGTGCAATAATATGCAACGTCAGCTCCTCAATCTTCTCCATCATTTTCTTTTGTACATCACCGACCTTCAAACCTTGTTCTTCAATTTCTTTTGCAGAAGGAATATTTGGAAGGTGATGATATAGTTCAATAAAATCTTCAAGCTGGCTTAGGGAACGCAACTCATATTTTGTATCAAACACATAGTCCGGCCAACCCGTAGTCTCAATTACTAATTCTCTTGCCTTCACATTTCCATTCACTGATAATTTGTACCCCGCTAATGGATCAGGAGTTCCAATCGCAACATTACCTAAAGGATCAATATTGATGGCCGCAATATTATTTGCAACTATCCGCATGATATGGGGAGTATGTGTGCCTATACTGGCAGATGATCCTCCGATGCGCGTAGACAGGATCTGTCCATCCCCTCCTACTTGCGAAAGACCATTCGAGTTATTTAGTGTATGCACAGTGAATTTGGTAAGTGGTCCTTGATTATTGTTTCCAATCCATGTTTGGCCATCAGGCAGGATATGAAGTCTTCCGATACCACCTGTCATCAATCTGAGCGTGTGATTCGTTTCAGTTCCAATTGCAGCCGAAACACCCCCAATAGCCTCCCTCACTATTATTGAATCCGGACCCCCTACATGCATCCAACCCGTACTATTAATAGGAGTCTCTATCGTTAACTTTGATTCAATGTGCGTCGTGCGGCTTGGCATATTATTTCCTCCAAAACTTGAAGGGTCCCCGTCATCACCAATCACTATCCTTCCATCAGGTAAGACGTGAAGTTTTCCGACACCACCTGCATTTAAACTAAATACGTTATCGGTCGTGGTACCAATCGAGCCTGCAACATCCGAAATGGAACTCCCAAGTGCGATGGCATTTGTACCTGCCACATGTGAAAATCCTGTTTCATTTACTTCTGTCTGTATCGACAAAGGAGATGTAGGTTCTTCCGTACCAATTCCCACAAAGTTTTCAAAAAAGATATTTGAACCGGAAGTATCCCAAACAGTTTCCTGCGCGACCTGGTTACTGCTGTTGACCAGCCATTTCATTGCGGAAGTATCGTATTGTAGCGTCACCATTCCCATATTATCCAGGATCAGATTTTCATGATTACCTGTAAAAATCCGGTCTGCAGATGCAGCCATCGTATCCTCGTGATGCAATTCCATTGCAAAACCACTTTCATTGATGAGTGTCACAACCCGACCATCCATTCCCGCTGTCACGCCTGCTACGACAAAAGCACTATCGGCACCAGATACACGATAACTGCTGAATTTATCAGTGTTCACATCAAGTGCTAATGTCATACTGTCCAACACTTCGAGATCTGCCGTCCTAAAAACGACGTCCCCGTTGATATCCAGCATTGCAGTTGGCGTTTCTGTTCCTATACCAACATTTTGCGCATTAAAAGCTGCAGGCATGCAGCACAAAAGGATGAAGAGAGTGGCAATTTTTTTCATGTTCTATTTATTAAAGTTGATAACTGAGGTTTATATTTTTAGTTGAAAAGAAATACTCGCCGGTATGCCCGATTCATAATCTTTATCAAAAGTTCATTAACTCTACGACTCTGCAAATGGCGGATGAGCCACTTACAGCACTGAGTTATTGACAGGCAGATTTGGGGAGGATGAAATGATTTAGCCGAGAGGGGGTTTTCAAAGAAGTCAGAGCATAAGATGAATTCTGACAGGGACCTATTTCTGTAAGCAATTTTATTATTCCTTAATAAGAAGGAATGCTTCTATTTTTTCAACGCGCTGTTTGAGCGTTTCATTGTCTGATTTTAATGCCGCCAGTTCAAGATTCACTATTGAAACTTTTTCTTCCAGCTTATGATTCAATTCCTGGACAGCTTTTACGAGAGGCACGACAAACTGTTCATAGCTCAATGTGTAAAGCCCATTAATTTTACCGGGATTTGTGACACCACTAAAATCATAACCCGCATCGTTTGCTGCCTTCTCAACTTCCTGCGCCAGAAACCCTGTAAACTTAATTTTTTCAATATCATATTTTTCAGGGTAATCTTCGACC
>JAYUXX010000183.1:0-1843 GCA_043752765.1 Saprospiraceae bacterium
CTCTTATCATTGTAAGTTGGAAGCGGAAACCATGTTTTTGTGGTTGGATCAATTCTTCGTTCTACGACGCGAATAGTTTTTGACGCCGCCGACAAACCAATGAGCATATCGACATCAACTGTTTCGCCTGGTTCATATTTTTTATCCAAATACGAAACCTGAATTGTCTCATTACCAGGCAACAGTTTGGCCTCATCATAAATCATTGCATATTGAATGATCTCTAATAATTTACCTTTTGCATCTCTCCATTTCCAGGTAAACCGATAATATCCAGGTTGAGTGATAAGAGAAGAGATATCGATCGAATCATTTCCTACCACCGTCAGGTTTCTTTTTCCAACAGATTTTTGAATATCCCACTTTGTCATTTGTTCTTTTCCGGGCACATAATAATTCGGAAATCTTGATAGATATTCAGTTTCAGTGATTGTAAGAATATCCGGTATAGTCCATAGGCGATCACGCTTATTTCCTGCCGGACCTTTTACTTGAGAAACTTCTAATTCGCCGCTAACACTTACTTCAACGCCATCGCTGTTCAATGCTGATATTGCAATACGCCGCAATTGGTTTATTGAATTTCGATCTGTGAGATTAATATTCACCTCATATCCCTGACTATTAAGTACGAGTGTTTTGGATAATTCATGACTCTCCCCTGTTACATCTGTAATAAACACTGTAGTTTCAAACCGATACATAAGTGCTGGATCACTACCAGCTTTAGGTTTAGATATATAGCTCACCTCAAATGCACCATCGTTCTTCGTGGTTGTAGTACCAACAATTAGTACTTGCCGATCTTCATGGCCAGGCCAATATCCTTTCGAATGGTTATGGAACCACCAGGGCCTGTAGGCGATTCTTTCCACACGATATTTTACTACTGCATTCGGAACAGAACTTCCGGCGTAGTCTTTTGCAAAACCTTTAATAGTAACTTCTTCATTCAATCTGACGGTTTCACGAAGTGTATCAAACTTGATTTCAAACTTAGGCCTCTTGTATTCTTCTACTTGGAAGTAATGACGATTTGCTCCATGATTCGAGGAGATAGACATTTGGCCCGTGAGGCCTCCTGTTGGCAAATCAAATTGCCCCGTGATAGTCCCATAGTCATTTGATGTGAAACTTTTCTTCATTTGCTCCTGGCCATTCGCATCGTAGAGAATAATCTCCACACTTTTACCGGGGACAATCTTTGGAATCCTTTCTTTTGCAAAGTCAAGAATGTACCCTTTAAAATAAATTTTTTGTCCTGGCCTATAGATCGATCGATCGCTAAAAAATAATGTTGTTTGATCAGATGAATAATCTCGTCCAATACGATACGTATGATAGCCCTCATCTTCAAACAACTCATCATTACCTTTTGTCAATCGAAGTGAAATACTATGATTTTCTCTGGATGGCACTGTCACCCATCCACTCGCATCACTTATGGCTTCCCCAACTTTATCTTCTTCCTGACGCTGCCTACCTGCATTGTATTTATACGTAATAAATTCTGCTTTCACTCCTTGTAGTGGAAGTCCTGTTTTTCGATTAAGAATTGCAGCCACCTGAGTACCTTCCTTATCATCAATGTACCAGTAACCCAATTCCGAAACCGTAAATAACATGGCACCTGTAGTAGATCGTTTAACATCGAAATCATTCATGTCCGAAACAACCAGCGCATAATGGCCAATCTCAAGTGACGGTAATGCAATCTCAGTTGTATGAGGTTGATGGTCATCTCCGTTATTAACAGGTTGTTCCCAGTTTTTAAATGCAGCTATTTGATTGATTCGTTGAAGAACGTCTTCACCATTCCAATTTTCACCTCTCCATCTGCGTG
>JAYUXX010000184.1:0-1838 GCA_043752765.1 Saprospiraceae bacterium
TTGTCTGCACTTGTGTTGCCTGGGTATTGGCTACACGAGCTATCCGGTCGATTACAGCTTTTGACCAGATGATGGTGGTCAACCTCGAACCAGTGTATGGTATCGCAATGGCCCTTGTAATTCTAAATGACCGAAGAGAACTGACGACCACGTTTTATATTGGAGCATCCATTATTCTGTTATCGGTTATCCTTCACCCTATCTGGCAAAAACATTATGCTCGCACCTGAGATTCAAAAATATACTGATGATCATAGCAATGTCAATGATGCTGTTATGATTGAGATAGAGCGATCTACTCACTTGCATACACTTGCTCCGCAGATGTTGAGTGGAAGGATCCAGGGTGGCTTTTTAACGCTTATCACTTCATTGCTAAATGCAAAGAATGTATTGGAGATCGGGACCTTTACAGCATACGGTACTATATGTCTTGCGAAAGGAGTAGTGGGGTCTGGAGGAAAAGTAGTAACGATCGAAACCAATCCTGAATATTCTTTTCTTGTCAAAAAACATCTTGTTATGGCTCAACTTGAGCACATGGTAGAATGTATTACTGGAGATGCCCTGAGGGTTATACCGATGCGCTCTGAAGTTTGGGACCTGGTCTATATTGATGCACACAAGCAAGAATATTTCCATTACTATGAAGCTGTAATAGATCGGGTGAGACCGGGTGGGATTATATTGTCAGACAATGTGTTGTGGAGTGGCAAGGTAGTCTATGAGCCTGAGGATGTAGATGCGAAGGTTATTCATGCTTACAACCAAATGCTTTTAGCAGACCCCAGAGTGGAAGTATTGTTGTTGCCGATACGGGATGGAATTTCAGTGGCACGGAAGATTTAGTAATGGGGTGATCGGGTGTTTAGTTCTTGGTCTTTGGTGAGTTGTGGGATGCCGGTTGTGAGTTGTGAGTGTTAGAAATTAATTTTGGATTTTACCTTTGGTGTCATTATATCAAATTCTCACGGCTCACGATTCAGGGCTATTTTTGATTTTGGATTTTTTAAACCAAAAAAAATTAAATGGGATTATTTGACATTTTTTCAAAGTCGCCGGGGCCATATAAGGAGACATCTACGAACTTATTTTACAACATGCTTTTTTGTGATGAAACTGAATTTTACAAAAAACAAATGGAACTACCCTACCCTTTGCCGTGGGAAATATTATTTTCAAATAATAGTAGCATACCTGATCTGAAGAAAATAATTGATGATCCGGATTCAGAATCAAGAGTTAAATTACTTGCATATCACAGTCAGCGTGAAGAAGGATATAATGTCACTACAAAAGAACTACTCGCTGTAATCGTGGAAGTGGGATTAGATGAAGGATTGGATGTATTAGCATCCTATAGAGATGGAACCGCCCACTACATTAATCATACAGAGAGGATGATTATATGGGATACTTCTACGGATGTTTCTGAAGCCCTGACGGATCAACTTTTCAATGATAGCTTAAATGTGGTCAGGCAAATCGGGAAATGGAATAAACCAAGACGAAGGCATCCTGAAAGCGGGATGGCGCGAATTTCATTTCCGCTTTCTGATGGGTTATACTTCGGAGAAGCATCTGTAAATAGCTTATTTAATGATCCAATGGCAAGTCCTGCCTTGTTGTCAGCAACCGCGTTGATGCAATTCCTCACAGGAATTAAAAATTAAATAGATGATTTCAGATCACTCGAGGTTTTGTGAAAATGGTAATGCATTAAAACCGATTCACATATCCAAAATGCAGACGTGCATTATCAAAGTTGATAGCATTTCCGCGTTGGGCACCTACTGCAGCGCGCATTCCAAATATACCGGCAGCGGTTTCCAATGTGA
>JAYUXX010000185.1:0-1835 GCA_043752765.1 Saprospiraceae bacterium
AATAATGACAGGTGCAATGGAATCGATGCGTGAAAAAGTAGCTGTATCCGAGACACTGTTTTGACAGAAATCAGAAACTGTAAAAATTACGTCAAGGCCCCCCGCACAATCCAATGTTGGAAGTTGAGGATAAGGTCCCGATCCCGGTACGCCCATATTGGTCTGCCCTGCAGTATCCACCCACGAGAACATCCACATCAATGATCCGCAACCATCCATTGCCATAGCGCCTCCAAGAGAGTCGAGCCAGGTATTGAGTTGCATTTGTCCATCCAATGAACATGATGCATTAAAATCATTTGCCGGTGTTGTGATCACAGGCGGCACAGTATCCTGCAAACTAAATGAAGCAGAAGGCATCAATACACTCATGTTACCACACCCGTCTGAAAGCGTAAACTGAATAGTGACTTCTACACCTTCATTGCAAGCCGTATCAAGTGCAGCCGTTAAATATTGAATGGCACTATCAGCTGTAATGCTTGCATTGACATTCACGGCACTACATGCATCAGTGTAAGTAGCACCGCCTGCAGAATTGTACCAAACCATAAATACATCCTGCCAGCTTTCATTTTCAGAACAGACAAAAGAAGTATCCGTAGGTTGTACAATAAATGTTGGACGTCCATTATCGGTAATTCCAAAAAAACCGGTTTTACCCGCTTCATTATCGCAGGCATCATCGTATGTAAACTGGACCTGGAGATAGGCCTTCACATTGTTGATGCCGATGCCATTGATGATCACACCATCTCTGCAGGGCGAAGCCAGCGAATCCTGCCATGCATCCAGTACACCTTGTAGTGTCAACTCGTTTCCTCCTATCCGGTATCCTCTCACTAAATCATTTACACTGGTGCAAAAATCATTGGCTTGTGAATGCGCGCTTGTCACCAGCCAATCCATCAAAAGTGAATCGACAGTCGGTGAACTACAACTTAAGATCATCGATGCCGGATCAACTATAATGGTAGGGGGTGTATCGTCCGTCAGAAAGAAGTTTGCTGAGGTAGTATCGAAATTACCACAACCATCGCCCGCAAAAAATATGACGTGAATGGCGGCATCGCATGTATCGTTTATGGAAGGTGAAGCAGGAGATGTACTCCACACAATTGAACTGCAATCGTCCGTGGCCATGGCGCCTCCATGTGAATTGATCCATGCATTGAAGACCTGGCTGATATTGGATTGACTGCAATTACCACTTGCATTGGATGCGGGTATGGTGACTACCGGAGCGACATTATTTGTGATCGTAAACGTTCGTTGGACGGTACTCATATTATTACAATTGTCCTTTGCGGTAAAGGTGACTAACACTTCACCACAAAATGAAGTGATGATAGCGGGGGAGGGAGCATTATCTGTAAGTGACATCAATCCACAACCATTGTCGACTGCTGTGAATGCTGTGCGCTGGGCATTCAACCACGATGAATATTGTGCCATGGCAGTGGCGCATGGAGCAGATCCGTTTACCAGGTTGTTGGCAATCACCGGGGCTGTATTATCAGGCAGAACGGTGATGGTCTGTATAAAAGTTGCAAAATTTCCGAGGTCATCATCCGCAACCCATGTACGTGTGATCGTTCCACCGGTGCACAGTGCTGCATTACTCGTCTCCGTAAAAGTCAGGGTGAGTACAATATCCTGATCATCACAATTGTCACTTATCTCGACGTCGGCAACCGGAAAATTTCCGATACAGTTGACCGTCAGATTTGGTGGCAAAGAAAACTGATCGAAAACAGGTGGCAGGACATCAATAAAGGCGATGGTGAATCCAAAAAGAGCCTGATTGCCAAAGTTATCAATTGCCTTATAGAAGA
>JAYUXX010000186.1:0-1830 GCA_043752765.1 Saprospiraceae bacterium
GTAACAAATAAATCCTGCAGTGGGATCTTCAATAGGCATTCCTGTCACAATACGAGTGTAAAGTGATGCCCCTTTTGAAAGGACCAATCTGTTTTTAGGCCAGTTTACAACCCCACCACCTTCCACATACCTCGAACCAATAGCCACATCAGCATTACCTGATTCGCATGCTGCCAATAGCCTTAAAAGGTCCTTCGTAGGATGGGAAAAGTCAGCATCCATTTCAAAAAAGTACTGATAGTCTCTTTCCAATCCCCATTTGAAACCATAGATATAAGCTGTCCCAAGTCCAAGTTTCCTCTCCCGCTCGATCAGGAAGATCCTCGGTCCATTGTCATCCTGCTTCTCACGAACGATATCAGCTGTACCATCTGGTGACCCATCATCTATGATAAGGAGATGAAAATGACCTTCCAATGCCATAATGGCATCGATCATAGGTCCTATATTTTCTTTCTCTTTATAGGTAGGAATAATGACAAGCTTGTCGGACAATTCAGTTTTTTGAACCACAAAGATAAAAGCATAGGGCAAAGCACCGAACGTTTACAACCGAGGCCAGGAGAATCATCCTATTCCAGGCAAAATAACTTCCCTCTTCTTTATTTTAGAAAAATGCAATGTATGAACAGCACATGCTGGTCTTGGGTCCGGAACAGATTTCCCGGGTGCTTTTGTCTGACAAAATGAACGCAAAAAAGCCTTTTGATATCGCCTTGATGTAGGAATAATCACTCCATTTCGCAAGACTAAATGATTCGTGATGCGGTTGAATTCTACCATTTCTTTCTGGTTCACAAGAAAAGATCGGTGACACCTGATAAAGTCCGATTCTTCAATCTCACTTGCCCAATATTTTAATGTCTTGCTTGTATAATGTTGCTCACCATCCTTAGTAAATATCCGGCTATAGTTACTTTCAGATTGGATGTAAAGGATGTCCATCACAAGAATTCTGCTGAGTTTATTTGCCTGAAGTACTCGTATAAACTTCGGAGCTGCAATAACAGGATTCTTCAATCTATTAATCTCTTCTTCGAGTTGCGATATCCTTTTTAATGCAGATTGAAATAGAAAATTGGTATGGATAGTTGAACTCGATATTGTGGATGTATTCATTTTCATTTCCTGTTTGATGATAATTAAATTTCCATTGCATATAAAATGGCTGACATATCGGCCTTGCAAAATGGTTTTGTCAGTATACTCACATTGTTACTGCACAACTTACTCCGCAGGTATGTACTGCTATGGGCAGACACCATCATAAAGTGACACCTCAATTCCTTCAATCGGTCATACATTTCAAAACCGTTGATATGAGGCATTTCTACATCGAGAATGATCAGTTGTGGATTTAGCATAGGTATTTTTTCCAGGGCTTCATTCGCATCTTGAAAAAAAGCCACGACTTCCAGATCCATTCGAATCTGGGTTAACAGCCGATAGGTCAGGTCCAAACCATACCATTCATCATCAACGATCACTACTTTCATCCACTTTCGTTATGGGAGCAAATTTAGCCCACCATGATTAGGCTGCAGATAGCCGGTTTAGGAATGGCCGCTCCCGGTTTAAGAATGACGCGAGCAAGTAATGCAAAGGCTACGAAGAGAGCCACTCAAAAAATTCCACCTTTCGCTGCCGGGCAATGGGGACTTTTTCGAGGTTAGTCATGGTCACATATCCACCGTCATCTTTATTGACCTTTGTGATATGATCCTGGTTGATCAGGTGCGATTTATGAACTCTGAAAAATCTGGGTGACTTTATCAACTCCTCCATTTCAGTCAAATTTTTTGAAACCATTAAGACAGGCTGGTCCCGGAT
>JAYUXX010000187.1:0-1828 GCA_043752765.1 Saprospiraceae bacterium
TGATCGCACAACAAGTTCATTGATATGACCCTTCATCAAAGCATCAGGGTGTTTATCATCCGAACAAAACATTACATGCTCGGGATGTGTCCCGATTAATGAATGCAATGCGTTATAATTTTTAGCTGCGCTGCCTTCACGGATAATGATCTGCATGTTGACATTTAATTTATCCAATGCTTCTTCGAGCGTGGTGCATTCATGATCTGTGGTGATACCCGCAGATGCATACTTAGCCGCTCGTATTCCCTTGAGTCCAGGCGCATGGCCATCTATGGGAAGATTGAATTCCTTTGCCAAATTGATCTTATCGATTACTAAGGAGTTATCGTTAAGGACGGCAGGGTAATTCATCATTTCTGCCAGGTAATAGACTTCTCCTTTTTGAAAAAGCTCACGAATATCTGTTAAAGACAAGGTAGATCCAGCTGTTTCAAAAGCTGTTGCGGGCACACAGGATGGAGCTCCGAAGTAAAATTTAAATCCGGACTTCTTTCCGAGTGCGACCATATACCTGACACCTTCAATGCCACATACGTTTGCTATCTCATGAGGGTCCGACACAGTGGCCACTGTTCCGTGGCAAACTGCCATAGAGGCAAACGAAGGAGGGGTAAGCATTGAGCTTTCAATGTGAATATGGGCATCAATAAAGCCGGGTAATAGATAGGGATAGCCCTCTTTAATTATTTCTGAAATATTAATTTTGGCAATTCGGCCATGTTCGATTTCCGCTTTTCCAAATCCTATACGCTGATTGACCGGATCGATGATATTTGCTTCAAGAGAAAAATCAGGGTGTAACATATTCTTGGAATTGAATAAGAAGCTTGTAGCCAGACATGTTAATAATCCTTAAAGATGAAATGTTTCTTTACTTTTTGATGTAAGAACCTTATTTTTGCCAGCATTGAAACCTGTACAGTGAGACCATTGAAGCAAATAGACAGATTATTCGATTCCAACAGACATATGTTGGAGAAGTCGGCTTTTGGGGTTTGTCAGCAGGTTGGTGAATGGATGCGTATCAAACCAGCCCGGATTCGTATGTATTTTATTTATGCATCCTTTATCACATTCGGCTCGCCATTTATTCTTTATCTCGTAATGGCCTTTTGGCTGAATATCAGAAAATACATCGTTACACGAGCGAACAGGATCCTTTCTGAATAATTAATTCTTCTACTATACACCATTGGCTACTCATCCGCGCCTTCAGTATGCACAGTCATTGCGTGTTAATTTTTAAATGCATAGGAAACAATGTTCGAGCCCATTTGCAACGCTTTTTCACGTATTTCCGGAGGATCACGGTGAATTTCTGGATCTTCCCATCCATCGCCTAAATCAGTTTCAAAAGAATAAAAACAAACCACACGACCCTCCCAAATGAGGCCAAATCCCTGGGGAGCGCCGCCATCATGTTCGTGTATTTTAGGCAAGCCTCCGGGAAATTTAAATTTCTGATGATAGATTTCATGCTCGAATGGCAATTCCACTAAACTTAGTTCCGGAAAGACTTTCTTCAATGCAACCCTGAGATATGGATCCATTCCGTAGTTGTCATCTGCATGAAGAAATCCGCCCCCAATAAGATAGTTTCTCATGTTTTCAGCTTCAGCGGGAGAGAATACAATGTTGCCGTGACCTGTAATATGAACAAACGGATAATTAAATAAATCTGAGCTACTTGGTTCTACAGTTGCGTAATCCGGATTCATATCTGTACCCAAGGCCGAATTACAAAACTCAGCCAGGTTTTCAAGTGAAGTAGGATTGGCATACCAGTCACCACCACCATTATATTTGAGAAGAGCCAATCGTAAAG
>JAYUXX010000188.1:0-4669 GCA_043752765.1 Saprospiraceae bacterium
GTAATGATAGTAGCATCTGATCGTAAGAGATGGGGTGCGGCGGAAAAAACGGTTGCTGTTAAATCTGATTTAATGATACAGCCTACACTGCCAAGAGTAGTGTCTCCGGGCGAAACAGTTACAGTTCCAATCAATGTATATGCGATGGGGGAGAATGTACGATCGGCAGAAATAAAAGTAACCACGAATGATATGGCGACTGTCGCCGGTGGAAATACACAAACTTTACAATTTTCAGGTCCGGGAAATAAACTTGTCAATTTTAGTTTAAAAATTCCTGAGAGACCAGGGTTGCTTAAAGTGGATATTGTTGCAAAATCAGGAAGTGTAACATCCTCGCAACAAGTCGAAATAGATGTACGTCTTCCAAACCCTCCGATTACGGAAGTAGTAGCAACTACAATTGCTCCCGGTCAAAAATGGACAGGAAAAGTTCCGCTGCCGGGAATGAGAGGAACCAATGAAGCAAGTGTGGAACTTTCCCAAATGCCGGCTATCAATTTGCAGAAGAGGTTGCAGTTCTTAATTCAATATCCATATGGTTGTCTGGAACAGACTTTATCATCTGTATTCCCTCAGATTTATCTTGCTGCACTTACAGATTTGAAACCTGCCCAAGAACAACAAGTTAGGATGAACATCCAGGCTGGAATTCAACGATTGCGATCATTTAGTTTGCCTTCAGGTGGATTTACATACTGGCCTGGAGAGACTGCGCGAGACAGCTGGTCACACTCGTATGCGGGACATTTTCTTATTGAAGCGAGTAAAGCAGGTTATTCTGTAGACAGGTCGATGATGGAAGGATGGCGGACAGCACAAAAGAAAGATGCCCAAGCTTATGCACCTCGTCAATATTATCGTGAAGATGTGATCCAGGCTTATCGTCTTTATACACTTGCCTTGGATGGACAACCCTTGTGGGGCATGATGAATAGATTGAAAGCGGAGAGGGATCTAGATCCTGTTGCATCGTGGTTATTAGCAGCGGCCTATGCGCTTGGAAAACGGACGGATGCAGCTCAGGCGATCATAGATAAATTGAATACGGATGTGAAACCTTATCAGGAACTTGCTTTTACGTACGGATCTGATCTGAGAGATGAAGCGATTATTCTGGAGACGTTTTTGCAAATGGGGAAAAAGAATGATGCAATGGTGGTGGCACGTAATGTAGCTGCAAGTTTATCAAGTGAGAGTTGGTACAGTACTCAGAGTACTGCATGGGGTTTGCTTGCGATTGGGAAATTAGCGAAGGAATTTTCCGGCGATCCTTTGAAAGCAGTGGTTGCACAGGGTACAAAATCAGGTGAACAAATTTCTACAACGAAAGGTATTGTAATCCGCCCATTAGATGTCAATTCTGAGAACATTACCATTGAAAATACTTCTGCTGATCCATTGTATGTAAGAGTTACAGGTACCGGACGTCCATTGAAAGGAGTTGCTGCAGAAGTTAAAAGCAATCTTAGTTTGAAAGCTAAATACATGAATATGCTTGGGAAGGATATCAGTCCTGATCGATTGACACAGGGGCAGGATTTTATTGTTCAACTCAGTGTTACGAATCCGGGTACGTTTACAACTACATTAGATCAGATGGCCCTCGCTTACATGTTTCCATCGGGATGGGAATTGACGAATCCGAGAATGGATCAATTTGGGGATCGATACAAAAACAGTCCAATGCGTTATCAGGATATAAGAGATGACAGGGTCAATACTTTTTTTAGTATGGATCGTGGAATCGCGACGTACAATTTTGTAATGACGGCTACGTATGCAGGTCGGTATTGGTTGCCGGATATCATGAGTGAGGCTATGTATTCTCATCAGGTGAGAGCAAGAATTCCAGGGAGATGGGTTGAGGTTGTTGCAGCAGCAGCGGTGGATGAGGATGTGCAATAACATTTTGGATTTTGGATTTTGGATTTACGATTTTGGATTGCCGATTTTGGATTGCCGATTTACATAATTGCTGCTGCAAGGAGTTTGCTCCTGCAGCCAACGAAATTTCACGGAGTTGTTGAAGCAAACTCCAAACAACGGCAAATAAAACAAGTGTCGTTACTTAATAAATTTTAAATGTTTAGATCACGCAAGTCATATCTGCTAGTTTTAATTATACCAGTTCTGGTGTGGTGGTTTGCTTTGCCTGATCCTTTATTTGATGCATCGTATAGTACTGTGTTGCTTGATAAGAATGATCAACTATTAGGGGCGCGTTTAGCTAAAGATGGGCAGTGGCGATTTCCGGGGAATGATCTGGAAGTACCCGAATCATTTAAGCAAGCGATTATTCATTTTGAAGACAAACGTTTTTCATCACATACTGGTGTGGATGGGCTTGCAATGTCGAGAGCTATACGGGATAATATTTCATCAGGTCGTGTGAAGAGTGGAGGTAGTACATTGACGATGCAGACGATGCGTCTTGCGCGGAATAAAGGCAAACGAAATCTCTGGCAAAAGGGAATTGAAATATTGTGGGCATGGAGAGCAGAGGTACGATATTCAAAGGAGGAGATACTCAGGTTATATGCAAGTCATGCACCGTTTGGTGGAAATGTAGTTGGATTGGGTGCAGCGAGTTGGCGATATTTTCAAAAAACGCCTGCTCAGTTATCGTGGGGTGAAGCAGCAACGCTTGCCGTTTTGCCCAATGCACCGGGTTTGATTCATCCGGGAAGAAACCGGGATGCGTTATTGCAGAAGCGAGATCGATTGATCCGGACATTGGAAGATAAAGGTGTCATCGATGCTACGGAAGCTTCGCTGGCGATGCTTGAACCATTGCCTGATGATCCGTTTCCATTGCCGGATTTTGCACCACACTTGCTAGGTCATCATACATCAAAGGGTGTGACGCTACATAGTACGATAGATATTGAATGGCAACAACGCTTGCAGGAATTGCTTCAACGACATGCTGATATTCTCACACTTAATGGTGTGAACAACGCAGCATTGATGGTGATGGAAACTGAGACCGGTGAAGTGCTTGCCTATATTGGAAATGCGTCAAATGCAAATAAGGATCACCAGAATGATGTGGATATTATCACTTCCGAAAGAAGTTCCGGAAGCATATTAAAACCATTTCTGTATTGTGCTTCTCTCGAGGGAGGGCTAATTACGCCAAGCGGAATTATGGAAGATATACCCACATTTATCCGGGGATATCAACCTCTTAATTTTACGCAGGAGTATATGGGAATGGTGCCTGCGGATGAAGCGCTTGCCATGAGTTTAAATGTACCTGCAGTTCGTTTACTGCAACAGTATGGTATTCTGCGTTTCAAAGAAAAATTGATTGCAGCGGGAATCTCGACGCTTCATTATAGTCCTGATCATTATGGGTTGCCTTTGGTGCTTGGGGGAGCAGAGGTGACACTGTGGGATATATGCGGAGCTTATGCGAGTATGGGGAGGGTGTTGAATCATACGATTGCTTATGATTACAAATATGATGCAAGTGATGTGCATGAACCGATTGTTATTAAAGGGCAGAAGGGCGGAAGGGCGGAAGGGCAGAAAGGGCGGAACGGCGGAACGGCGGAATGGCAGAATGACGGAAAAGGTAAATCGCTTTCTGAAGAACCCTCTGTGTGGAATACTGGAGCTATATGGCATACATTCGAAGCGATGAGTTCATTGCGGCGTCCGGATCAGGAAGGACAATGGGAAACATTTCATAGTAGCAGGCGGATAGCGTGGAAGACGGGCACAAGTTTTGGTTATCGGGACGCATGGGCTGTCGGTGTGACGCCCACCTATACGATTGGAGTGTGGGTTGGAAATGCGGATGGAGAGGGTAGGCCTGGTGTAATCGGTCTGCATGCATCGGCGCCGATTTTATTTGATGTATTGCGTATGTTGAATGATCCTTCAGATTGGTGGTATACGCCTTATGAGGTAATGTCTCCACAGATGATTTGCAGACAGAGTGGATGGTTAGCAGGTTCGTTATGTACGGAGATGGACACAGCTTATATTTTGAAAGGAGAAAGTGTGCCGAAGGTGTGCGATTTTCATGCTACCCATTACACAAATGCTTCACAAACGTATCGGTATCATCCCGATTGTATGAGCAGTGAATCTATACTTGCTACTTATTTTATTGTACCTGCCATTGCAGAAACATATTTCAAACGATACAATCCTTCCTATCAAACCATGCCTCCTTTTCATCCGGATTGTGAAGCAGGCCAATCTGATAATGCTATTGCCATAATCTATCCCCGGAGTGGATCGAAAATCTATGTGCCTTATGAATGGGATCATAAAAAGTCAAGGGCCGTTTTCTCGGCTGTTCACCGTTCAGATACTGCGAGTGTTTATTGGCACCTGGATAAAAAATATTTAGGAAAGACAAAGGAATTTCACCAGATAGAAATCGATCCTACACCTGGGCTGCACCAATTAGTGCTACAGGACGAATTTGGGTCCATGGTGACCACGAATTTTGAAGTGTTGAGTGAAAAATGATCGAGTGATGGAGTGATTTGGTGATGGAGTGATCAAATCATATTGTGATCGAGTGATGGAGTGATGGGGTGATGGGGTGATTTGGTGATTTGGTGATTTGGTGATCTAATGATTGAGTGGAGTGATTCCGCACAAAACAAGATGTAGAGACGTGATGCATCCCGTCTCTACATCTTGTTTT
>JAYUXX010000189.1:0-1824 GCA_043752765.1 Saprospiraceae bacterium
AAAATTTACTGTTTTTGGGATGGGACCCCTCTTCGCGCAAGTGAAGGGGGTTCTTTTATTTAGAGCTCGTACCAAGAAGGATTTTAGATAATACCAATGCGTAAATTGCAAGATCAGTATACCCAAAACACGAAAAAGGTATCTGTAATGGATTTAAAATCTGGCTAGTGAATAATAAATTTCTATATAAAGCTATAATGCAGAATATTACACATTATTTATAATCATCATATAATAAATACCCTTGATGCGGTATAAAATTCATATTATGATTAATTTATATTTGTACAGGTATTAAATTATTTTTAATCTATTACGCCCTGATTTTGAAAATCATACCAATATATTTGGGGCAAAAGTTGATTATACATACCTAAACCTGCCTACCATTTTCGAGGACCGATAATAAGCCTGATTGGCCATGACCTTATGGCGTGTCCAATGTAATCACACAACTATTGAAACGGGTATAGCCGATTGCTGCACTCCTTCAATAAAGGCTTAACTAATTTCTAAAACTAAGATCTCATGAAGAAAACGGACTATTCTGTTTTACTAAGGGAAAGTGTGTGTATTCGTCTTCAGCTATATGCAAGACTTTTCCCCAAATCCTTTACACCGGGCATTTTTATCTTAATGCTCCTTTTTCAACATTCCTTATCCGGACAGGGTAATTGTTCACTTGCTTGTCATAATGCTCAGGTTTCATTGGGAGCCGATTGTACAGCCCAGATTACAGTAGATATGATAGGTGATACCAGCCAGTGTCCGGGTGGTGATTTTGTCATCTACGTTATTACGCTACAGGGTGATACCATTGAGGATGCCTTAGTTGGTGAAGATCAAGTAGGCATGACCCTAATTGTGAGTTTAGTTGATCTAAATTCTGGTAATAGTTGTTGGTCATACATCACCGTTGCTGATAAGATGAGACCTGTTCTGATTTGTGTAGATGACACGGTCTCTTGCCTGGAGCTAATGACTGAAAATGTAAATTTCCAGATGTTACCTAATCCGGGTCCTGATCTCGGTGTTGCTTCACTTTTTGCATTATTCACATCAGCCGGAGCTTTTAATAATGCGGGAGCAGCTACCATTGTGACCGGCGATGTAGGTACAGATGCCGGAGCCTTTAATGCGTTCCCTCCTGGAATATTAATTGGAGATCAACATGTAGCGGATCCTGTTTCAGCACAAGCCGCGATTGATGTTGATGTTGCCTATAGCGCTTTGAGTGGTACTACTTGTGGTGTAGTTATTGGAACTACATTAGGCAGTAATCAATTGCTTACGCCTAACGTGTATTGTTTGGGAGCAGCCTCTACACTCAATGGAAACATAATTTTAGATGGACAAGGAGATCCAAATGCATTATTTATTTTTAAAATTGATGGTGCTTTTTCATCTACAACTTTTTCAACAGTAACTCTAATAAATTCCGCCAATTTGTGCAATGTGTTTTGGCAAATCAATGGTGCGGTTTCTTTAGGTGATAGTTCCACTTTCCAAGGTACGATTGTCGCCAATGGAGCAATTAGTTTATTGCAGGGCGCATCCCTTTTAGGTAGAGGACTTTCGCGCCAGGGAGCAATTTCATTACAAAATAATATTGTAACTCTTAGTTGCATGCCTTCTTTTACAGGCCCTGAAGCTTTTGACAATTGTACTGATTCATCAGAACTTGAAATCATCTTATTAGATGAAACCGCTACGTTATTATGTGATTCATTCTTAATCAAACGGATTACACGCGTTTATATCGCAAGAGATGCAGCGGGTAATGAATCCTTGCCATGTACACTGAATCTGTTTCTGGAAAGAATT
>JAYUXX010000190.1:0-4648 GCA_043752765.1 Saprospiraceae bacterium
AAAATCCGTCTGGGTCCGGAACTCACCGGAGGACGCGGTGCAGGTTCTCGTCCACAGATGGGCAAGCAGGCTTGTATCGAATCAATAGATGAGATCCGCCGGTTTGTGTTGGATAATACTAAGATGTTGTTTGTCACTGCAGGTATGGGAGGTGGTACCGGAACAGGTGCCGCACCAATCATTGCTAAAGCAGCGCGCGAAGCAGATATTCTTACGGTTGGAATTGTGACTCTTCCATTTACATTCGAAGGAAGCCGCAGAAAACGTCAAGCACTTGAGGGATTGGAAGAAATGAAAAACAATGTAGATGCATTGATCGTGATCTCCAATGATAAATTACGAGACATCCATGGCGATCTGCGTTTGTCTGATGCGTTTAGCAGAGCAGATAATATCCTGACAACAGCTGCGAGGGGAATTGCTGAGATCATTACAATGCCGGGGTATGTGAATGTAGATTTTGAAGATGTCAACACGGTGATGCGTGATAGTGGTGTGGCCATTATGGGAACTGCTTCATTTGAGGGTGAACATCGTGCACGCAGAGCAGTACAGGCGGCATTGAATTCTCCATTATTGGAGGACAATGATATCAGGGGGGCTCAACACATACTTCTCAATATTTCTTCAGGACGCGATGAGGTTACGATGGATGAGATCTTCGAGATCACTGAATATGTCCAGGCTGAGGCGGGTTACGGTACAGATTTGATCTGGGGGAATTGCATCGATGAATCGCTTGGAGAAAAATTATCTGTCACAATTATCGCTACAGGATTTGAACAGAATCTCATGAAGAATGATAAACATGAGACTCAAAAAATCATGGTAGGTATCGATGAAGATATGATGGGTATGAAAGCTAAAGAAAGAGATGAGGATGATTTTGAAATCACAAACGAACGCGATATGGATATTGATCCGATTGTAGTTCCAAAAGAAACGCCTCAGGAAAAATCCAGACATACCTATTCCGAACCCTACGTACGAGCAGATGATCTCGAAAAAAGAGAGGAGATCCGTCGGACACTGAAAGAAAAGGAAGCTCAACGCACACGTGAGGAAGCACCAGCAATGCATATGAATCCAAGCCGGATACAAAATTCTGAATGGATAGCGGAGATGACTAAAATGCCCGCGTATGCGCGAAGAAAAATACAATTGGATGATGTTCCTCCTTCTTCAGAGATGAAGATGTCACGGCTTTCTGTGACTGATGATGAAGGTGATGATGTCATCAAAGGAAATACATACCTGTACGACAAGCCATGCTAGTCGCAGGTCGATAAAATTTCGTCTTTATTTTATTCTCATTCATGAGATTGGTTTATTTGGGTCTGAGTTGGGGAACTCAGACCTTTTTTTATGCCCGGGCTCCGCCCGGGGGAGACACCATCGGGCGAGGCCCGATGGGTGTCTCCTCTTCGGGATTCACCCGGAGGTAACGATATATGATCCCTTCAGGATCAATGGTATGATTCTTTCAGGATCAGTGGTTATGATCCCTTCAGGATCAGTTGTGTGATCCTTTCGGGAAAGTAATGTCCCTTCGGTATCAGTATATATGCATCAGTCTGAAGGACTGAAATGTCATTAACTCCCGGGCGCAGCCCGGGAGTTAAAAAAATGACAACCCCAACCCCGAACGGGGTTGAATAAAATTCCATGTATAAACATTCGAAGTATTGGTAACAAGCAACCGTGCTCAATACATATAGCCTTATACTAATCCATACTAATATGAGTACTTACACCCAAATCATCTACCAAATCGTATACAGTACAAAGCATCGAAAAAAATGCCTTGTGAAAAAAAATCGTGAAGAACTTTTCAAGTATATGACAGGAATATTGCTCAACCACAACTGTCGAACATTTCAAATTAATGGAGTAGTTGATCACCTGCATATAGTGATGAAGCTACATCCTTCAACAGCCTTAGCCACACTGATTAAGGATTTGAAAGTAGGGACACATAAGCTTATTAAGGAAAAGAATTTATTCCCCGAGTTCACAGGTTGGCAGATTGGCTATGGAGCCTTCACATATTCAAGTGAAGCATTACCGAATCTAATTCGGTATGTACAAAACCAGGAAATTCATCATGGCTATCTAACCTATGAAGACGAATACATTGCTTTGCTTAAGGAGCAAAATATTGAGTATGATGAGAGGTATATTTTTGCTTAACACAATAGTATGATCATTCACATGTATCGACCCATGTTACAGTTTTATTTTAAGTATGATCACTTATTTGAAAATATGTATTGAATAAATTGAATGCCTATTCAATGGTGATCAACGATATAAAGAGTTGATTTTCAGGGTGTATGATCATACTTTTTCAGTTATTTCTTGCTCTTTAAAATCACCATCTTCCCAACATCATCCATTCTCTACCTTTGCGGACTATGGCAATGGGACGCAGGCGACAAGAAACTGGTACTGGTGAAGAAAAATCTAAAAAGATTACCCTTCAACAATTGAGGGAAGTGCGGTCCATGCTTACGTTCATACGACCCTACAAATGGCACTTTATCGGCGGATTGATATTGCTATTCCTTGGCAGTATGGTCTTTATGGTGTTTCCATACCTTGCTGGTGAACTTGCAGATGTAGCGACAGGAAACAGCAAGATTGGTCTTGACCTCAATCAGATCGGTCTTATCCTGATTGTTATACTTGTCCTACAGGGGATCATGAGTTATCTGCGAGTGATATGGTTTGCAGTAGTAAGCGAAAGAGGAATGGCAGATGTGCGAAGCAGTATTTATCAAAAACTGATTGGTTTACCGGTTTACTTTTTTGAAAAAAACAGAGTAGGGGATTTGACTAGTCGCATATCTGAAGATGTGAATCGTCTTTCGATGGTGTTTTCTACTACACTTGCTGAACTTATCAGGCAAGTGCTTATTCTCGTCACCGGAATTATATTTCTTCTCGTCACGACACCTAGTTTGAGTCTTACAATGCTCGCTACGTTTCCTGTAATTGTTATTGGAGCTATGTTCTTCGGACGTTTTGTTAGAAGTCTTTCAAGGGCCCGACAAAAGTCATTAGCAAATACAAATACAGTTGTAGAAGAAACACTCCAGAATATTAATACTGTAAAAGCATTTACAAATGAAACACTTGAATATGGCAGGTACAAAAATGAAATGGCGAATGTTGTAAAAATTTCATTGCAACTCGCTAAGTATAGAGCCATGTTTGCAAGTTTTGTGATTGTAATCTTATTTGGGGTGATCTTTTTCATTTTATGGTATGGTGCGACTATGGTCCAAAATAATGAGATGACGATTGGACAACTCGTATCATTTATAAGTTATACAGCTATCATCGGTGCAGCAATTGGTAGTCTTGGAAATTTCTATACAGAAATTGTCACTGCATTGGGTGGAACTGAACGGATTCGTGAAATATTAAATGAACCACCTGAAGTAAATGTGCCTCTCACTGTCAATCGACTTAAAGTAAACGGTCATATTCGATTTGAAGATGTCAGATTTGAGTATCCTTCGCGGCCTGAAATGCCTGTGTTAAGTGGTATTGATATGGACATCCGTCCGGGTGAAAAGATTGCGTTGGTTGGTCAAAGTGGTTCAGGAAAAAGTACCATTGCTGCACTTCTTATGCGCTTGTATCCTACTCAACAAGGTAAAATTACTCTGGATGGAATCGATATTAATCAAATGGATTTATCTAGTTACCGATCCGTATTTGCACTTGTGCCGCAGGAAGTGTTATTGTTTGGAGGTACCATAAAAGAGAACATTCTATACGGAAAACCGGAAGCTACTGAAGAGGATCTCTTAAATGCTGCACGAATTTCCAATAGCCTGGAATTTATCCAGTCATTTCCTGATGGATTTCTTACCATCGTTGGAGAAAGAGGAATTAAGTTGAGTGGAGGACAGAGACAACGAATTGCTATCGCGCGTGCTGTGCTGCGTGATCCGGATATTCTCCTTCTTGACGAGGCAACATCTTCGCTGGATGCAGAATCCGAGAAGGTAGTACAGGAAGCTCTTGATCGATTATTAGAAGGAAGAACTGCCATAATAATAGCGCATCGTCTGGCTACGATTCGAAATGTAGATTGTATTTATGTCATTGAACATGGTAAAGTTGTGGAGCGAGGAACACATGATGAATTGAGTGTGCGGGAAGAAGGAATTTACAGTTCGTTGGCGAAATTGCAATTCGATATTTAAAGGCGGAAAAGGCAGAATGGCGGAATAAATATCAATTACACATTTAAATAAAGACACTTCAACATTTTAAATAATGGAGTTACTGAATAATGCTTCGCTCAAACCTTTCGTCACTTTTGGTGTGGAAGCTTCCTGTGAGCATCTTTATCGCATTGATGATATTGAAGAATTAAAATTAGCTGTACGATACCTTGAAAATCCTTTGATTTTGGGTGGTGGAAGTAATGTGCTGCCCATAGGAGATCTTAAACGTAATGTGATCAAGGTAGAAATGAAAGGTATTGAGGTTGAAGCAAACCTGGGTCAAGATCCGTTAATCCATGCCGGTGCAGGAGAGAACTGGCATCAATTAGTTCTATATGCACTAGATAAAAATTTGGGTGGTATTGAAAATCTTTCATTAATTCCCGGGACTATAGGAGCATCGCCTA
>JAYUXX010000191.1:0-4647 GCA_043752765.1 Saprospiraceae bacterium
TTGCCGTCCAGGTTCTTGTTAAACTATATTCCTGAGGACAAACTCCTGGAAGCGAATCAGTAACAAATGATATTACAACCATACCACCACATGCATCAGTCGCTGTTGCAGGTCCAAATGTTGGTGTAGCTGGACATTGTATCGGGCTTGTCACAGTAGGACACGCAATGATTGGAGCAACATTATCTTCTACCACTATTGTTCTACTACAAGTGGAGGAATTACCACATGCATCAGTAGCTGTCCATGTTCTTACGAGACTATATTCTTGAGGGCAAGTACCTGGTATTGAATCTGTGGTAAATACAATGTTCACCATTCCAATACATGCATCTGTTGCGGTTGCCGCGCCAAAAGTCGGTAAAGCAGGACATTGGATCGGAGAGGTTACAGTAGGGCATGTGATCACCGGGCCGGTTACATCCTGGACTGTAATAGTAGCACTGCACGAGGAGGAATTCCCGCAATCATCTGTGGCTGTCCACGTACGCGTGATTGCATATTCAGCAGGACATGAACCATCAATTGTGTCATTCACAAAAGTGAGGGTGACTATTGGATCACAAGCATCCGAAACTGTAGGTGTGGCAAATACAGGAGTCAGGGGGCAATCGATTATGGTATTAGTTGGGCACGTAATAATGGGGGGAGTTATATCCCTTACAGTAATAGTTTGGAAACAAGTATCAAATAAACCACAGGTGTTGGATGCTATAAACCTTCGGGTTATTGTGTAGTTGTGCGTGCAATTACCATTTGTTATCATATCACTAAACGTGATCACAGCGTCGCCCTCACAAATATCTGTTGCCGTAGCTGAACCGGTATTTGGTGGCGTCGTCACATCACTACAATTAATCGTAACGTTCGCCGGACAAGATATCATAGGTGAACAATCGAGAGATATACAAGTGGTCTCCTCAGGCATACCATAAGGGGGAGATCCCATCCCGATATAAGTCCAATTAAATTGAACGACGTTCTCAATCGCTGGTTCAGATTCAACATTCGGGGATGGGTCTACAACCGTGATAACAACACCATCATCTCCTAAAAGAAATCCCCCATTAGCAGGGTCTTGTTCAAGATCCCATACTAAGGAAGGACAGAAGCTACCCTGATTTGCATTGAGATCATTGATGATAAAACACATTTGAAATAATTTGGTGTAGACTACCGCATCAAGTACAATAGGAGGGGCATTGTTATTAACAAGCTGAATAGCTCCATTGACAAAATCTGCAGGACCTGCAAAATTGAAAAGTGCCGGACCCGCTGATGCACTGTTGGCAATTATGGGAGGACTTGGTGCAACAGGCCCATACCCACCCTGAAAATCAGAGAATGAAACAAACTCCAATATATTATCATTATAGAAAAATCGAACGTTCATCCCAAATACCTCTACGGGTGTGTCTGCTATAAATTCAACATCCACGCAATATTGCCCGTTGGCACAATTATAAGATGGGTCGGCGAATCGCACGGTTACAACAGGCTGTGCGAAAGCAGCAGTACCGAGCGTTATTAAAACAGTATACAGACCTAACAGAACTATTCTTGAAGAAGTAAGTGTTCTTTTCATGCTATTTGTTTTGCTATACGAAAATGACCGGGAAAGCCAAGTTTGTATTACTGTTCTCTTCTTTGCCAGTGAAATATTTTTGAAAGGCACTACGAAAGATGGTTGAGTAAGAATTTTGATCATTTGTTTTGTTTTGTGAGTTGGTATTCTCTAAAATGATGCGCTTTACTAAAAATCGGAAATGGGGAGATTCAAAATTTGTGGATTGTTATTTATTCCATATATGTATATGAAAAATGTCTACAAGATGGTTTCCAGTTGATTTTTCTGCGGGAGGAGTATTCGTTCGAAAGTAGGCGCAATTTGCAATGTTGTTCTTGGTCTTCAATGGATTACGGCGGGACATGTGCAAGTTGAGTTTGGTATTTCGATTGAGCGCAAAAATAGAAATTAATATCCGAAAGGGTTCATTATATTAGGATAATAAATCATGTATAATGTACATTAAATCAATATAGTATAGATAAATTTAATAAAAATTTACAGCTAATTGAAATAATGTTATAAAAATCACTGAGTGAGGTTTTCCGATTCTTAAATCGTTTAAAGCCCGGTTATACGGGCTATGGGGTGGGGGCTCCCGTCTAAAGGTAAATCGCTAGATCGAATCCTATTGTAAAAGATAGTTTACACTCCTAATGCAAAAATCCGAGAGATTAAAATTCCATATTCAAATGCAATAAATCCGGCATCTATAATGGCTGATCTATTGCATTTGAATATGGCTGCAGATTTTCAATTTTAATTTCTTGGGACACTGGTAAATCTACCATTGTTCCTTTCCCAGGTTACCCTGTCATTAAAGTTTGTATCTCCATTTAGGTTGTAATCACCAATGCGATACTCCCCAAAAATTCCATTCTCAGTCTCCCAGAACGAACGGTCGTCAAAATTGATATCCGTATCTGATTGATTTGAAAGTGACTGATTTCCATTTCCGGCAAACATTGCGTATACACCTGAAATAATTTGCTTCTGTCGGGCAAAAACACCAAAACCAAAAGGGTCATCCACATAACTCTGTTGATTTCTAAAATCATAAGTCAGCTTACCATTACTAAAAGAGACTGGATTATGCGACATTACAATTAGGTGATTTCGATGTTCGATTACCAGATAATAGTTTTGGGTTTCACTGACACCGCAACAATCAAGAGGTTCCACAAATTCGATTCGGCCGTCTTTATACAAAAGTGCAGCAGCTTGACAAACAGGACCTCCTGTTCCTGCCGGCGTGCTTCTCAAACTGACCAGTGCCCAATCAACCACTGCCGCTGGATAATCTGCATCAGCATTCGAAATATTGCCTCCGGAGTCAAATGAATCACCCTCGTTACCGAAATAATTCCATGGTGCAATATCATAAGGTTGTCCTGGTGGAGAATACTTGTTTCCAAAAAATGGATCTACAAGTAATTGACCGGGAAGAACTCTTAAATCATTGAGGGTTGTTCTCATCGGGATTGTGTACGTATTTAATCCGTTTGGATTTGTTGCAGCCCCTTCAATATAAACCCAGGTTGCAATCTCAAAGCAAGGTTTAGATACCACTCTTGTGCAAGTTGAAATATTGCCACAATCATCTGTTGCCGTAAATGTTATTACCAGACCGGTCACACAGGAAAATTGAGGTATGCTTGTACCATTATAGTTAGTAGTGATTACCACACTTGGATCACATACATCCGTTGCTGTTGCAGTGGCAATCCACGCGTTAATCAATGCAGGATAATTCTGTCCGGGGGCGCATGTCAATGTAAGATTTGAAGGACATACAAGGTTTGGAGCCAAATTATCCTGTACAGTGATAACTCTACTGCACGTGGATGAATTACCGCAGTCATCAGTTGCTATCCATGTTCTCACTAAACTATATTCCTGAGGACATATACCCGGAATTGTAACCGTGGTAAATGTGATCGCCACATTCACATCACATGCATCCGTTGCTGATGCCATACCAAAAGATGGTACAGAAGGACATGATATTGGACTTACAACTGTAGGACATGTGATTACCGGTGCTGTATTATCTTCTACAACAATGGTCCGGCTACACGTAGAACTATTTCCACAATCATCCATCGCAACCCAGGTTCTCACTAAACTATATTCCTGTGGACATGTACCCGGAATTGAATCCGTAGTAAATGTGATCGCCACATTCGCATCACATGCATCCGTTGCTGTTGCCATTCCAAAGCTTGGAGTGGATGGACATGATATCGGACTAACTACTGTAGGACATGTAATCACAGGTGCTGTATTATCTTCTACAACAATGGTGCGGCTACACGTAGAACTATTTCCACAATCATCCATCGCTACCCAGGTTCTTACTAAAGTATATTCCTGTGGACATGTTCCCGGAATTGAATCCGTAGTAAATGTAATCGCCACATTCGCATCACACGCATCCGTTGCTGTTGCCATTCCAAAACTTGGTGTGGAAGGACATGAAATCGGACTTACTACTGTAGGACATGTAATTACAGGTGCTGTATTATCTTCTACAACGATGGTACGGCTACAAGTCGAGCTATTACCACAATCATCCATCGCTATCCATGTTCTCACTAAACTATATTCCTGTGGGCATGTACCCGGAATTGAATCCGTAGTAAATGTGATAGCCACATTCTCGTCACATACATCCGTGGCTGTTGCCATTCCAAAAGATGGTGTGGAAGGACATGAAATCGGACTAACCACTGTAGGACATGTAATCACCGGTGCGGTATTATCTTCTACAACAATAGTGCGGCTACATGTAGAACTATTACCGCAGTCATCCGTAGCAATCCATGTTCTCACTAGACTATATTCCTGAGGACATATTCCCGCAATCGTAACCGTAGTAAATGTGATCGCCACATTCACATCACATGCATCCGTAGCTGTTGCTATTCCAAAGGATGGTACAGAAGGACATGATATCGGACTAACGACTGTAGGACATGTAATCACAGGTGCTGTATTATCTTCTACAACAATGGTGCGGCTACACGTTGAACTATTTCCACAATCATCCATCGCAACCCAGGTTCTCACTAAACTATATT
>JAYUXX010000192.1:0-4645 GCA_043752765.1 Saprospiraceae bacterium
AAAAGTGATGATGATAATGACTATAATGAACTGTGATTTAAAAAGTCAACCTATTTCAGCAGACTCAAATACTCACAACTCACAACTGACAACTCACAAAGAAGGATGCGCCTAGCTAACTCACAACTGACAACTCACAACCCACAAAGAGGATGCGCCTAGCCAAACCTAAATCACAAGATCACTAAATCTCTACATCACCAAATAATAAGATCACCAAATCATTAAATCACCAAATCACCATATGCATTGGGGAATTGACCTGGGCGGCACAAAAATTGAAGGAGTTGTCTTATCGGACAGACATCCGGAAAGTGTCATTGCCCGCCATCGGATCGACACGGAAGGAAGTGGCGGATATGATCACGTTCTTAACCGAATTGAGTTATTATTCCGCCATCTGGAAAACCTCTCGGGTGATCAACCAACGTCAATCGGTATTGGTACTCCCGGCACAATCGATCCTCAGTCAGGATTGTTGAAAAACAGTAATACGCTTTGTCTCAATGGTCATGCCCTGAACAAGGATCTTGAAGATAGATTAGGAATAAAAGTTTCCATCGCAAATGATGCCAATTGTTTTGCATTAGCTGAATATCATTTAGGAATTGTAGCTGAGACTTACCCGGATGCCCGAGTGGTTTTTGGAGTGATCATGGGAACAGGTGTTGGCGGAGGGGTAGTGGTAGATGGAAAAATAATAGCAGGTCGTCATGGAATAGGAGGAGAATGGGGGCATATGTTCCTCGATGCATCAGGTGAAGATTGTTATTGTGGCAGACATGGATGTGTGGAGACTATCATTTCAGGCACTGCATTGGAAAGATATTATCTAAACCTTACAGGAAACAAAAAACTACTTGTAGATATTTTAGCTAATCAATACGAATCTGCATCCATTGAAATAAGAAATCGACTCATATTTTTCTTCGGAAAAGCACTCGGGCAAATTATCAATGTACTTGACCCCGATGTTATTGTTTTAGGCGGAGGATTAAGTAACATTGATTTTTTATATACCGAAGGAATTGAATCAGTGGCACGTAATATTTTTAATCCCGTTTTGACCACTCCCATTGTATCACCTATCTTGGGCGATAGTGCGGGTGTGTTTGGAGCTGCAATGCTTATCCAGCCGACTACAGGTTTACACTAATTTTAGAATTTCCTGAAGATTTCTTTACGCGTGTTATGATTAAATCATCTCAATTAGCATATTCATATCCGGGACGCGATGTTATGGATTTTCCCGACATCGAATGCGGTGCAAATGAACATGCCCTGATACTGGGCCCATCGGGTGCAGGAAAGACAACGCTGTTACATCTATTGGGAGGAATTTTATCACCAACACAAGGTTCACTTATAATTAAAAGCACCGCGTTACACAAACTTCGAGGTCAACAACTTGATAAATTCAGAGGTAAACATATAGGCCTGATCTTTCAAAGAGCTCATTTTATCAAATCACTGACAGCGATTGAAAATCTTTTGTTAACTCAGAACTTGTCAGGAAATCATCCTGATAAAAATCATGCACTTCAACTATTGGATCGATTGGCGATTGCATCAAAAGCAAATAGCAGAACCACATCGATGAGCGTCGGTGAACTCCAGCGCCTTGCAATTGCTCGCGCTCTTATTAACAAACCAGATGTTATCCTTGCTGACGAACCATCCTCTGCCCTCGATGATGAAAATTGTTTGAAAACAATAAGCCTCCTTCAGGAAGTAGCAAAAGAAAACTCAGCTAATCTCATCATCGTCACCCACGATAGCCGCATTAAAGATCTTTTTGAAAACAAAATATTTCTAACTTAAAAAAATCCAAAATCCAAAATCCAAAATCCAAAATCCAAAATCCAAAATCGATATTATTTGCCGTTGTTCGGAGTTTGCTTCAACAACCCGTTGGATACCCTTGGCTGCAGGAGCAAACTCCACGCAGCGGCGATTGTGTTGAAATCTAAAACCTAAAGCTCAAAATCAAAAATCGTAAATCCAAAATCGTTTATCTGTGAATATTTTTAGTCTAAGTTGGAAAAACATCCTCGCCAAACCATTAAATACCCTGATGAGTATTTTATTGTTTGCATTGAGCGTAGGTCTCATTGTTTTTCTGATGCTGTTCAACCATCAATTCAAAAGAGGACTTGAGAATAACCTGGCAGGAATTGACCTTGTGATTGGTGCGAAAGGAAGTCCTATGCAATTGATCCTGAATAGTATGTATCATATTGATGCACCCACAGGAAATATTCCAATCAGTGAAGCAGCACCATTTCTAAATCCGAAACACCCATTATTTTCAAGATCCATTCCATTATCACTTGGAGATAGCTACGGAGCTTTCCGGATTATAGGTACAACCCCATCCATTTTAAATTTATATGGAGCCACAAAAGTTGAAGGGAATATTTTTTCAGATGACTTTGAAGTGTTGGTTGGTAATGATGTTGCATCAAAACTTCATCTGCATATCGGGGATCACTTTTATTCAACACATGGACTTGAAGAAAATCCGGATCTGTCCCATGATCATGGGGCCCCATTCGTTGTAGAAGGGATTCTTCAGCCAACGGGGACTGTGCTTGATCAATTAATCTTGTGTACGCCTCAAACGGTATGGAAAGTTCATGAGCATGATACATCTTCCGTAGCACTTCATGATCACGAAAATCATGATGATGAATCTTCTCATGTCCATACACCAATGCCCGTTGTAGATATTGATACTTCACAAATCAAAGTATCGACTGACACTATCCTTAGTGCTATTCGAGCTAATCAGGAAAAGGAAATTACAAGCCTCCTGATTCAGTTTAAAAATCGTACGAGTATTCAGTCCTTAAATTTTCTCCGCAACATCAACCAGAATACCGGAATGATGGCTGCCTCACCTGCAATGGAAATTAATCGCCTTTATGCTATGATGGGAAGTGGTGCCGATGCCATTCAGTATATGGCAATACTGATAGCAATCGTTGCTGCCATCAGCATTTTTATCTCACTCTACACTTCGTTAAAGGACCGCCGTTATGAAATGGCCCTCATGCGCATAAGCGGTGCCGGCCCTGTGAAAATATTTCAAATGATCCTCGGTGAAGGTCTGTGGATCTCGATCTTCGGTTTAGTATTAGGATTAATCCTTGGCCATATTGGTATGACATTAGCAGGTGGTATTCTGGAAGAAAGTTACCGGTACCAGTTCACAGGTTTGCTCTGGCTCCCCGAAGAGATCTATATCGTTATTGGCGCTTTAATCATTGGTTTAGTAGCCGCACTCATTCCTGCCATCGAAGGCTCCAGGACTGATCTTCACAAAACATTAGCCGAAGGGTAATTCCCTGCTCCCTGCTTTTTCCCTCCGTGTGCTCCGTGTTCTCCGTGCGCGAAATTTCCTGCCTGCCCCATGCTCCCTGCTTTTTCTCTCCGTGAACTCCGTGTTCTCCGTGCGCTAACTTTCCACCCTGCCCCCTGCTCCCTGCTCTTTAGCTCTTCCCCGAATTCGCCCCACACGCTGCATACCATTCGGCACATCCTCATACTTATCTTCTTAAACACCTGAAAGCGCGTTGGCAACTCCTTCACCGGCCAAATATTATTCGACGTATCAATATCAGCAGTCTCCTTGTATGGATCTATCACAATCCCCGTCACCGCCTTCGTCTTCATAAACACCTTCGTGAATTTTCTTCATTCTTACGCCAGATCTCAACAGGAATAGTTTCAACCTCTTTTGTCCCATCTGCAAATGACCACTCAATGATCACAGGCATCACCAATCCCCCCCTTGTTGCTAAAAAATAATTGATAATAATTGTTATCACCAAATCTTGCTTTCTTCTCCTCCTCTGTAAAGGTCTCCTCATACTCCCACATACGACTTGTAGTCACACTATCTTTTGTATCCCATAGCTTGTAACTATAATAGAAATCCCGAAGACCCGGATCTTCGTCCGTAGCAAACTCAACCCCCGTCTCAATATTACGGGTCATTGAAATATGCTTCGCAGGAGCTGCCTCCTTATTCGTCATCGTAACCTCTTTTCGTTCAGGTTTTTTTTCCAGATCTACTTTAAACCATTTAATAATATCCAGCGAAACATCAACTGCATCGATACCATAAAACCAACCTCTCCAAAACCAATCCAGATCTACACCACCGGCATCATCCATAGTCCTAAAAAAATCAGCAGGTGTCGGATGTTTGAATGCCCAACGCTCACAATACGTTTTGAAAGCATAATCAAATTTTTCGCGGCCCATGATTGTCTCCCTGAGAATATTCAAAGCTCCAGCCGGCTTGATGTAGGCGTTGGCGAAATAATTGATAATATTTTCACTGCGGGTCATGATCGGTTCGAGGTTATTTTTAGCCGATGACATGTATCCCGTCAATGTCTCTGCAGGCCCGGCCCAATGCGGATAATTCGGGTCCCATTCAGATTCTGCGAGAAACTGCACAAACGTATTAAGCCCCTCATCAAACCACGCCCACTGTCGCTCATCGCTATTGATGATCATAGGAAAGTATGTATGCCCCACTTCATGTATGATAGTAGAAAGAGCTGCATGTTTAGCTCCATCAGAATAAGTACCATCTTCATCAGCCCGACCCGGATTGAAACAAATCATGGGATAC
>JAYUXX010000193.1:0-4643 GCA_043752765.1 Saprospiraceae bacterium
TTTGGACATGTGCAGGATGGGTACATACCAATGGTAATGTGACTTTTCCTGATGCATGTGCAAACCTCATTCTGAATCCCATGGATGATTATTATGTACTTGTACAGCATCGGACACACCTGGCTGTATTATCTCCTTCACCTGTGGATATGCTGTGTGGTGGTGCCATTATCGATTGGGATTTTACAACCAGCAATTCGTATCAACCCATATTCAGAGCAGGCCAAAAACAAATTGAAACCGGTATATGGGCTATGTTCGCTGCTAATGGTGAGCAACAATCCGGTATCGCAGTCATAAGTTCCCAGGATCGAACCAAATGGAGAACCTTACAAAACACTTATGGCTATTCTCTCGGTGACTACAACATGAGTGTGTTCACAGGTTCCGAAGATGAATCCCTATGGAAGCTAAATCAAAACCGAACCTCCGGAATTATTTTCCCCTAAGTAGATATAGATGTAGCGATTTAGTGATGTAGTGATCGAGTGATTTAGTGATCGGGTGACAAGCAACTCTGTGATCTCCATTTTTTCTCTGTGATCTCTGTGCGAAATCAAAATGGCTCCGTGATCTCCGTGAACTCCGTGCGAAATCAATATGTAGTGATTTAGTGATTGGGTGAACATACAACTCTGTCATCTCCATTTTTTCTCTGTGATCTCCGTGATCTCCGTGCTTTCCGTGCTTTCCGTGATCTCCGTGCGAAATCAAAATATAGTGATTTAGTGATGTAGTGATCATATAACTCTGTGATCTCCATTTTTTCCTCCGTGCTTTCCGTGATCTCCGTGCGAAATTAAAATGTAGTGATGTAGTGATCGAGTGATAAGGTAATCATGCAACACTGTTTTCTCTATTTTTCTCCGTGTTCTCCGTGCGAAATACTCTTGTTCTGAACTCACAACCTCTCAACTCCTGAAAATCTGATCCTTCATCTTTTTAATAATTCTTTCACGTGCAGATGCATCCTTTATATTAAACACAAACTCAGCTTCCTTGATGTAGAGATAAACAAAGTCGTTTTGGATGCCAAAAATTTTTTTAAACCGGTGAGATGCAAACAAATGAAAATCATCCGCCATATGCTGCAGACTACCATTCAACTGTGCGTGCACGACAGGAAATGAGCAATTGCATTTTCTGGTATTCCCTGTAACCGGCAATACATTCACGAATGCGTTTAAAGTATTTATTGATCGTATTCCGGTCGAGATTTAACCGGTGCGCTGCCTGGGTGGCAGTCAATTCATCACAAAAAGCCTCTATGAGCTTTTGCTTTTTGTAATCGCTTAAAGGTTTGTTTTTCATATGAAGATGGATCTGAAATAAAAAAATCAAGATCTTCCTTCATACTAAGTTTGGTCTGGACAAAAAAAATACCGGTGAGACGAATCGTCCCACCGGTATCAAAATTTATAGTGATCAGCAGTTGCTTATCATTATACGATGTTTAAATTCTCATCAAAGTAACAGTTCCTGTGTCAGCATAACCATTTGAGAAAGTATAGGTAATAGTACCTGTAGCATTATCAAACGTTCCGCTGCCCGAGAAGTTGGTTCCAAAAGGTTCTGGTGAATTCACAATATTGACACCACCACAATTGAAACTGAAATTACCCGGGGTATCCTCGGGAGCAGTGATGCCATAGACATCATACCAGTCAAGGTAAAGACCACCCGTGATATCAGATACAGAGAAAGTAGTTACCGAAGTCATTGTAATCACTACAGTATTACCCGATACAGTAAATGTACCTGGGCAACATCCGTCAGTGGATTGTCCTGAAGCAGACACCACTCTGTAGTTTCCAGAGATATCAAAAGGAGTACAAGTAATCGCTGTGACTACCTGGAGTGTGAAAGCTCCTTTATTACCTGCAGATCCCACAACTCCAGCTCCAATATTACGGATACTGTCAGTAGCAGATAGTTTAACGAAGTCCGGATAAACCCGGCCATCATTAAGCGTTACTCTAGGGGTGATCACAAAGTTTCCACCTGCAGTACCATCTGCAAAGCCAGGAACTCCAAATAGGGTAGCAAAGTCGTTAGCATCTATCTCCACTCTTACTTTTCCATCATCGGAAAAGTCAGCCTGGGTAAACGTAGCCACAAGTCGTGTTACGCCATTATAGGTTGCAAAAAACTCAACAAGATTCAGATCTGTGTTTTCGCTGTATGCATCAAATGCAAAGAAATCTGTGCTTACAGTTTGATAGTTAATCTGATTGTGCAATGGATCAACAACGATCCGCATATTAGCACCCGTCAAAAATTCCGGGATACGTATGCGCTCATCATCCTTGCAACCTGTAACTAATGCAATCAGACAAACAATGGATATTAAATATGAAATACTTTTCATGTTATTGTTTTTCAAGGTTATTATTGAATTAGTTGATATCCCAGAATACTTTGTCCAGATACTGATTACGTTGAGCTGGAGCATTACCATTATTCGTGAGGTCAGTTCCACTGTATGGTAATGAAACCGGAAATAAGTTTGTCTGAATAGAAAACTCATTCAGGTCTTGTCCTGGGTCACAAATCTGTGGGAAACCAGTACGTCTGATATCACTGTACGTCTCGAGACCGGTACCAAATTCCTGGATCCATTTCTGTGTCATGATAATTTCAAGTTTGTCTGTATTATCACCAGCATCATAAAGGGCAAGTACGTCAGCTTTGTATTCATCAACTCCTGGAACTGATGGAGCACCAACTGATTCTGCAGCTATATTCACTTCAGCAAAAGCTTTGTCCATTGCGCTTACAAGTAATCCACGTGCATCTTCTCCGGAAGATTGTGTCAATGCTAATTCAGCACGGATAAAATCAACTGCAGAAGCTGTCAACAAACGTTGAGGCGAAGCACCTTTTGTACCAAGTAATGCATTTGCATTCACACCGGAACCATCATCATATGGTCCACCGACAGGATATAATCCAGCTACAGTTTGTGAATTTGCCTGGTCAAAACCTTCGTTAGGATCACGGTCAAAAGAACCAAACCAAATAGAAAGGAATTCACCATTTCTGTATGATTCAGGATTCTGAGCGGTTTCCTGAGGCGCTAGCTGATTGTAGAAGTAATATGGAATCCGTGGATCCTCGATTCCTACCATCAATGTATTCTGGCAAGCTTGTTCGCCATTCATCAACAGGAAGAAATAAGGTGAAATAAAATACGCAGGACTATTTTTCGCATATTCACGAATGAAAGCAGGATTACGGTTGTCCGGGGTAACGGATGCATTATAGTTCAGTTCGAAATCATCGCCAGGACCACCAATCACACCCGCAGCAAGTAGAGCAGCAACATCTGCAGCATTATATAAGCTTGTTAATCTAGCTTTGTTATACATGCTTAACTTCACTGATCTTGCATACCTCATCCATTTCGTAACATCTCCACCGTAGATCAAATCATCTGCAGCCGGACCAATACCATCTCCGTCTAACTCCACAAGGGCAGAATCAAGTTGAACAAGTAAAGCTGCGTAGATTGCCATATCATCATCATAAGCAGGAAACAGGATTTCAGGAGCTCTCCCAGCTTCAGTGTAAGGAATGTCTCCCCACAGATCTACCATAAGAGAGAACGTATGAGCCTTTAATGCACGGGCAATACCTGCATAAATTGGCTTGCCTTCCGAATTAGCTTGTCTGATGATTTGATTCATATCAGGTAAGCCAACGGTATAATTATGTTCCCACGCCTGTCTTAATGAATATTCATTGGGTACAATTTTATAGTCATCGTGATTACCACGTTGTACAGTATGGTGAACATACACCTCTAGGATTTCACTTATCCCGGAGGTTCCAAAACCAAATGCTCCAAACATGTTAGCTTGAACAAATGGTAAAATAGTATTAAGTTCTGCACGGGTTGGATTGTTCGGGTCATCATTGATGTCCAGAAAATCATTACAACCAATCATCAGAAATACAGCGGCAATTGCTAATATTTTAGTCTTCATGTTTCTCAAGGTTGGATTAGAATGTTAATTTAATATTAGCACCAAAACGTCTGATCGATGGAAGATTCTGGAATTCAAATCCTTGTGAGTTATCATCACCAAGTGTACTGGTCTCAGGATCGAAATTCGCATCTTCAGGGAAGTGAGGTGCATTGTACCACAGGTTACGTCCTACAAGATTGAGTGAAATACCCTTTACAAAAGAGTTCTTCAACATTTTTGCAGGGAGCGAATAGCCAAGTGTAATTTCACGAAGCCTTACAATTGTAGCATCGAATACCAACCATTCATCCTGTGCATTTGATCCGAATGTAGATCCGAACCAAAGGTCATTTTGTTCAACCATAGTTTGATTTGGTATCTTATTTCCATCCTCATCAAGTAAAGCTTCAAGTGTAGCATTGTTTCCATAGACACCTGGAATCACCGCACCTAATTCGCGGTCAGTTGCCTGAAATTGTAATACACCACGACCTAGCATGCTATTCACTGATTCTGAATAAAGGTCTCCACCTTGTTTCCAGTCAAATACAACGCCGAGTGCAAATCCTTTGTAATTGAAACTATTCACCAAACCAACCGTAAAATCAGGATTTGGATTACCAATGATTTGCTCTTCAGTTGCATTTAAAACCTGACCGTTGTTAATGTCGATCA
>JAYUXX010000194.1:0-10930 GCA_043752765.1 Saprospiraceae bacterium
AGTCAGGATGGAAGTCGTGATAAAGGTGGCGATCTTGGGTTTTCTGCAGCAGGCCGAATGGTGAAACCATTTAATGATGCTCTTTTCTATGATGCTGAACCTGGCCAGTTAAAAGTAGTTACTACTCAATTTGGAGTTCACCTTATCGAGGTGACTGACCGAAAATATATTGACAACGAACAAGGAATAAAGCTTGCCTTTCTGGCGGAACCAATTATTCCTTCTGAGGAAACTCAATCAATTATATATGATGATGCACTTGAGTTTAGTGGAAATAACCGGACGCTTGAAGCTCTTAAAAAAGCTGTAGCAGAAAAACCTGAATTAAGTGTCGAAACGGTTCAAGGCCTTACAGCAAACGGCTACCAGTTTTCAAATCTGGGAAGTGGTGGTACATCAAGAGATATTATTCGGTGGGCATTTGATCCTTCTACAAAAGCCGGGACAGTTGCACCTGAAGTATACATGTATGACGAACCCACACTTTTTTATACTACACGTTATATAGTTGCAGCCTTAAAGACAGTTATTAATCCTGGTATTTCAACTCTTACTGAGGTGAAAGAGAATTTCGCTGATCAGGTCAAAAGTGAAAAGAAAGCTGAATTACTTGCTGCAAAAATTACTTCAAAAGATCTCAATGCAATTGCAAGTCAGTTTGGTGTAGAAGTCGATACGATTTCAAATCTTAATTTCAATATGAGTTATCTGCCTGCATTAGGAAATGAAACATCACTGATAGGTAGGGTATCAAAAATGCAAAATGGTGAAGTTTCAGCCCCGATCCTTGGTAAAACTGGTGTTTACGTAGTGGAAATTATTAGTCGTAATGAAGCCAGCCCCTCTAGTGACATTTCAGCATTTCGCCAACAAATATCTATGACTGCCAGAGGTAGTGTGGATAGCCGGTTGATGGAAGCAGTGAAAAGTTCAGCAAAGTTGAAGGACAACAGATATACCTTTTACTAAGACTGAAGCTTAAGATTATTTAGATTGCCTGGCGATTTAGAGACACAAAATCATGTATCTCCAAATCGCCGGGCAATTTCATTTTAGAGCATTTCGTTTAGAGCATTTGATGACTACTTCATTCAAAATCCTCCTGATCTCATCGGCATTCCTGGCAGGATGTGATGATCAATTAACTAAAGTCGAAATCGACCCTGATACTGGATTTGAGACAATCTATGCGATTCGAAAAGAAGACAACATTTACCATGGCCCTTTTACGAAATCAGATTCTACTGGCGTATTATTAGAAAGAGGCGCTTATGTCGGTGGAAAACTTCATGGGATCCGTGAAATATTATATGCCGATGGACAAGTGAAAGTCCGGGAACGTTATGATGAGGATGTGATAACAGATCTGTATGAATACTATTTTCCCAATGGCAACCATGAATTAAAAGGCTACTATATAAGTGGAGCTATGTATGGTCCTTGGCAAAAATTTAATGAAGAGGGAAAGTTAATTGAAGTAGTTACAATGGTGAATAATGAGGAACTGGGCCCGTTCACCGAGTATCATGACAATGGTCAGATACAAGCGCAGGGCGCTTATCTTCATGGGCCAAATGAAAATGGTACACTAAATCTATTTGATGAATCAGGAGAGCTTTACAAAACGATGTTATGCGATAGCGGGCGGTGTATTACTGCCTGGGAAAAGAAGTAGAGGGCTTGTTCTTTTCATGCTCAGTTGTTCTCCGATACTATGGGGTCAAAGAGGTGGTGAACGTATCTTCGAATTTATACACCTGGCTACATCTGCAAGAGCCACTGCATTAGGGGGAAGTCAGATCGCTGCGTGGACAGATGACTATGGACTTGTCGGGGGCAACCCTGCTCTGCTTTCTGAATCAATGAGTGGGAGTTTTATTTTTCAGCACAACTTTCACTTTGCAGGAATTGACAATGGGTATGCAGGTTATGCAAAACAATTCCCTGGACTGAAATCAACATTACACGGAGGAATTCATTACTTGTCGTATGGTCAATTTAGGGCAGCGGATGATATGGGGAATGTGAATGGTGAATTTAAAGCTAACGAAATTGCAATCAACGCAGGCATATCCCGTCAATTGAATGAGCGGATTCAGGCCGGCTTCGTCGCACGGTATGTTCAGTCCTCGCTTGAAAGTTATCAATCAAGTGGGCTTGTCATGGACGCAGGTTTGTCATACCAAAGTGAGGATGGGTTTAATCATTACGCATTTGTAATACGAGGCATGGGCGTTCAGTTTTCAAAGTATTATCCTGACGATACAAAAGGGAAAATGCCGGTGGATGTCCAAATCGGGTATTCCAAAAGATTAGTTTATGTCCCTTTTAGACTTTCAATTTTATTACATGATCTTAATCGTTGGGATTTGAGGTACGATAGTCCGCTCGATGAAAATACGGGGGAAGGATTCGAAGAACCAACTCCTCCGAGTAAGTTTGGACAAAGTGTTGATAATGTTTTCAGGCATCTTACTTTTGGAGGCGAATTTCTTATTGGAAAGGAAGAGAAACTGATGTTGCGATTAGGGTATCATCATCAGCGCCGCAAAGAATTATCGGTGGTTAATCTGCGAAGTCTTTCCGGATTTTCAGCTGGAGCTGGAGTCAGATTAAAAAGTTTTGTACTTGATTATGGTTTTGCAGTTTACCATCAGGCAGGTTCGACAAAACACCTGGGATTACGTGTGCATCTAAATCAGCTGATGAAGAAAAAAATTATCGATTGATATAATTTTCATTCAGCAACTTGAAAGCCACTGTGTAATAATTGTTCCCGTTGACTAAATCTTTATTCCGGGACAACCGTATACAATGCAAGGTTCTCCATCCTTCCTTTTATCAATAGATCACCTTTGTGTTCGGTTTTCAATTTTGATCCTGTCCAGGGAAGCATTTCTTTCAAATCCTGCGAAATAAGAAGATTTACCTCAAGGTGGTTGCACCGTTTTTGAATACGAGCTGCAGTACCTACCACTTCTCCGGAGAATGCAATATCTCGTTTCACCACACCTATTTCGCCTACCATAACAGGTCCGCAATGCAAACCTGCTTTAAAGTCCGGAACCACTCCATACGTGGAAATATAATAAGATGAACGGTGATTAAATATTTTCCTGATTTCCAGTGGACATCGAATGCAATTGAGCTTATTAAGGCCGGGATTCATCCACCAACTCACTGTAATTTCATCACCCACATATTGATAGATGTTCCCCTGGTATCTAAGAATGACGGGTGTGGCGTCCCGAATGACATCTTTAATAAAATTAAAGAATTGTTCTTCTCCCAATATTTGAGCGATATAGGTTGAACTTCGCAAGTCAAGGAACATGAATATATGTTCCTCTCTTTTAGGTCTGAAATATTTTCCCATAAGGAAACTCCCGAAGTTCCCGGGTCCATACTTATCATTAATCAAAATACCGGCTATTGTTCCCAGGACAATGAACAACCATAGGAAATAATCCTTGGCAAAGCGCAGGCTACGGATATGATTTCCTATTTGAAAGAATATATCTTTTTGCGCAATTGATTCGCCTGATGTCAGGGATACGCGTGTCAGGAAAGCGATGATGGTTACAAAACAAATGATCAAAGTGAAAGCAATCAGGATGAAAGCAATAGCCTGACCATAGGGATGGTTTCTAACCCAACGCTGCAGATAGGCTACCAGAATAGCTCCGCCAATCAATCCTGCGATAGCAGTGGCAAGCACATTGACAAATAATCCAGTCCAGAAAATATCTCCACTGACTTGCAGACCCTCCGAAAGAAAAAGGATCTGATCGTATACCGCCTGTGCAATTGAAAAACTCACCCATATAGCCGTGATCCAGAGAATTTTCTCCAGTTCGCTTTTGGATCTGAATACCTCCAGGAAGAGGGGAGATTCAGGAGTATCCGGATGAGTATTATTCACGTTGAAAATTGATAAATCGGGTCTGATGACAAAAATAAGGAGCGGGAAACACTTGGAAGCCCCTATGATAAAACCTTTGATTTTCTCAGTTGATAGAAAATATGAAAGGAAGAAAGTTTTAAAGTGGCCTGTAGATAACGAGATTTAGCAGGAAGACCTGGGGAATAACCTGCTACACTTGTTAAGCCTTTTAAAACGCCTATCTCTGATTATAAGTTCTCATCAAAATTGAATTAAGGCCTGTAAAATACAACGTTCAAATTAAAACTAATTTTAATATGAAATTAGGATGCTATATTTGCCGATACCACGCTACGTGTCAGTATGATAAGACAACAACTTTCACAAAAGCTCCTTCAAAAACTCTCCCCGCAACAGATTCAACTGATGAAGCTGTTGCAGATTCCGACGGTTTCACTGGAGCAACGTATCAAAGAAGAATTGGAAGCTAACCCAGCACTGGAGGAGCCCGATGACTATACGGAAAGTGATTCATCTTCTGATACTCAGGAAGAAAAAACAAATGACGAGAAGGAAGGTGATGAGGATTATGATATCGATGACTATATCAATGATTATATAGAGGACGATCCCATAAGCTATCATACTACGGAAACCGTCAGTGAACAAAGGGAGAAAAATTTACCGGCGGTCGTTGCGAATACCTTTCACGATTATCTCGATCAGCAATTGGGGATGTTAAATCTCGATTCGGAGATCTATCGCATTATAGCTTCTCAGGTGATAGGGAGTATTGATGATACGGGCTACCTCAGAAGAGAAATTCCTTCATTAATTGATGATATTTTATTTGCCTATAATATTGAGGTCACTCCAAAACAAGTGACGGAGGTATTGGCGATGATTCAGCGGTTTGATCCTCCGGGAGTAGGTGCAAGGGATCTTCGAGAAACTTTAATGATCCAGCTGCAGCTTCGATTCAATCAGGCGGAGGATGCAGGTGATGAGGAGTTGCTTACTATTTTGAAACTTGGTCAGCTCATCCTGGCTAAACATTTCGAAGCCTTCTCTAAAAAACATTTTTCAAAACTTCAGAGACAAATTGAAATTTCGGAATCCCAGTTGAAGGATGCGCTTGATGAGATATTGAAGCTCAATCCCAAGCCCGCCAGCGGATATACCAGTCAATTTGATACACAAACGCAAACCATAATTCCGGATTTCCTTGTGACGAATCGGGATGGTGATCTGGATCTTACAATGGATGTCAGGAATGCACCGGATCTGCGTATCAATGATCAATATGTAGATATGCTTAAGTCATATCAGACGAAAAAGGAAAACAATACAAACAATAAAGAGAGTAAAGAAGCGATCATCTTCATCAAGCAGAAAATTGATTCTGCCAAATGGTTTATCGATGCGATTAAACAAAGGCAACATACATTAAAACAAACCATGTATGCCATCATGCAATTTCAAAAAGAATTTTTCCTGACTGGAGACTCTTCGAAATTGAAGCCTATGATCCTGCGTGATATTGCTGAAATCACAGATCTGGATATTTCCACTGTTTCAAGGGTAGCCAGCAGCAAGTTTGTGCAAACCGAATTTGGTACCAAACGACTTAAAGATTTCTTCTCCGAATCTATTGTGAATACAGAAGGGGAAGAAGTTTCTACACAGGAAGTAAAAACGATCCTTGGTGAGATCATTGGAAAAGAACACAAGAAGAAACCCTTGTCAGATGAAAAACTTCGACAAATGTTAGAAGACAAAGGGTACAGCATCGCTCGAAGAACAGTTGCAAAATATAGGGAGCAACTCAATATACCTGTGGCAAGGTTGAGAAAAGAGCTATAGCGTATCTAGTGCTCTGCTGAGGTTTTCACAAACTATCTTTACTTCTTCGTCGGTAATCGTTAACGGTGGTGCAAGCCGAATTGAAATATTATTAAATAAAAACCAATCCACTAAAAGTCCCTCCTTTCGACACGCTTTTATAGCAGCATGTAAATGATCTGCGTTGGATAGTTCAATAGCCATCATTAAACCTCTGCCTCTTACTTCTTTTACCGCAGGATGGTTTTGTAAAGCATTGCGCATGGTACTACCGTGCTCACTTGCTTTCTGATATAATTTTTCTTCAAGGATTACATTAAGTGTTTCAAGACTTGCTGCACAACACAATGCATTACCTCCGAATGTAGTAAGGTGACCGAGAATAGGATGATCAGTAATGACCTTCATTATATCCGGACTTGAAATAAATGTTCCCAAAGGAAGCCCTCCTCCGAAACCTTTCGCTAATAGAAGAATATCAGGAATAATATTTTCATTTTCAAATGCCCAAAGGTTTCCGGTTCGTCCCATTCCGGTTTGGATTTCATCCAATATTAATAGTGTACCCGTAGTATTGCAACGATCTCTGACGGCTTGCAGATAACCTTCTAAGGGTGTGATCACTCCGGCTTCAGCTTGAATAGGCTCGATAATCACGGCTGCTGTCCTGTGCGTGATTTTGGAGAGATCCTCAGGCAAGTTGAATTGGATGTGCCTGATACCGGGAACTGATGGTCGTGAGGCAGAAGTATATGCTAAATCACTTCGTAAGCTTTCAGCTCCTGCAGTGCTTCCATGATATGCATTTTTGCATGCGATGATTTCATATCGTGATGTATATTTCCTGGCAAGTTTCAAAGCTCCTTCTACGGCTTCTGCACCCGAATTTGTGAAATACGATGTGCTTAACGCTGGAGGTAATACACTTGCAAGTTTTTCTGCCAAAGCCACCTGAGAAGCAATGATGTGTTCACCATACACATGTGTGTGCAGGTGAAAATCAAGTTGCTTTCGGATAGCTTCTACAATCCGTGGATGCCGATGACCTAATGTTGAAACCGCAATCCCTGATATACAATCTATAAATCTGTTTCCATCTGTATCAAAAAGATAAATACCTTCTCCATGGCTTACCTCAAGGCCATCCGGCTCGGGTGATGTTTGGGCTACATGATGAAGGAAAGAAGATCTGAGTGACGAAATCATGGCACTAGTTACTTTTTTTTTCTCAAATCATTTCCAGGGTGATTGGATAATATGTAATGGTCTAGTCACGCAATAACCAAGTTATGAAGAGTTAGAACGCAAGTCATAATTTTTTATACGAACATAGTTCGATGAAATTAAAAAGATGGGGTAAAATGATTTTGGGCAGAGACCGAGCTTATTGCGTATTTGCCCCTCACCCTGCGTTTCTTCATTTTCCGTTCCTTCGGAACTTTTCCTTACGAAAACACGGGGCATACAGGTCATCTCAAATCATTTCCCCGGCGTTTCCATATCACATATGGCAAAGTCACGCAGTGATCAGGCATTAAGAGATAGAACGCAGGGGATAGATTTTAACCATTACGAACATAGTTCGAATGGAATTAAAATGATGGAGCATAATGATTTTGGGCACAGACCGAGCTTATTGCGTATTTGCCCCTCACCCCTGCGTTTCTTCATTTTCCGTTCCTTCGGAACTTTTCCTTACGAAAACACCGGGGCATACAGAATCCAAATAGAGTCAGAATAAATTTATTTGTAAAAAAGATGCCTGCGGCCTAAATTACCCTTTTCAACAAATGATAGAATGAGGTACACCAGAAAAACAATGCACGTAGGTGCGAAACCAGCTATATTTAAAAATGCACTAGCCTTAAGACTCAGAGAAACAAATGAAGAGAAACTTATTTGGAAACATCTTAAGAAAAGGCAACTTGAGGGCGTTCGATTTAGAAGACAACATCCACTTCATGGATATGTCGTTGATTTTTATACTCAACAATTTAAGCTTTGTGTTGAAATCGATGGGGACTACCACTTAGACGAAATTCAACTTAATAATGATGCAAATCGAGATAAAGTTTTAAGAAGCCACAACTTGATAATATTGCGATTTACCAACGAATAAGTACTACAATCTATAGATTTGGTGTTGAATGAGATACAGCAAAAAATTATTGCTCTTAAATTCATTAAGCTTCAATAGTTTTTTTTCCTTTCCATTCCTTCGGAATTTTCTCTTACGAAGACTCCTTGTAGACAGGTCATCCCAAATCAATTCCCCGGTGTTTCCATATCACATATGGCAAAGTCACGCAGTGACAAGCCATGAAGTGATAGAACGCAGGGGATATATTTTCACCATATCGAACATTGTTCGAAAGGAATTAAAATGACGGGGCAAAATGATTTGGGCAGAAATGAAAAATTTTCCCCATCGCAGAGCATTAATCCAAGCGACCACAATCATTACTCCAACTCCAGCAAACTTTTAATCTTAAAAAAGATCTCAGTATTCTCGTACATACCACGAAATAATTCCTCACCAGGTCCTTCTGCAAAAACAGGGATCATCAATGCAGTGTGACTCTTAGTTGTAAATGCAACCTGAATATCGTTGAGTTTCGATCCCGGATTTACAGCAAATCCACCGGTTTCATGATCAGCAGTTACTACAACAAGCGTGTTTCCATCTCTTGCAGCATAGTCCAATACCTGGGCTACTATTTTTTCAAATTCGTGTAACTCTGTGATGACATAATTTGCATCATTTGCATGTCCTCCCCAATCAATCTGTGATCCTTCGATCATTAAAAAGAAACCATTGGGGCTCCTTGTATTTAAAAACTCAAGCGTCTTGGATGTTGCCATGGGCAAATAATCTCTGCCCTCGCGCACAGGAAGTGGCTCACCATTCGCAGTAAAATATCCGATGTTCTTAGTCGTGTTGATATTCAACGAACTGATATCCTCTTTGAAAAAATCAGACATAGCATAACCTTTAGCAGTGAGTTCTTCTATCAAGTCTCGTTTATCCCCACGCCTAGCAAATGCATCCTTTCCACCTCCAATAAATATATCAATTGGTGTATCCAAAAAATCCAATGCAATCCCTTCATTTTCTTCACGTCCGGCAGCATGAGCAATAAAAGCTGCAGGGGTTGCATGTGTAATAGAAGATGTTGCTACCAATCCCGTTGCCATTCCTTTTTTCTCAGCCATTTCAAGGATAGTAGGAACGGGTTGTTTTTGAGTGTTGACTCCAATAGCACCATTATAGGTTTTTATTCCGGATGCAAATGCAGTTGCACCGGCAGCACTATCCGTTACAAGGTTATCTGATGAATGGGATTTATGAAAGCCAATATTTTTGAAGCGCTCAAAAACAGTTTTATTACCATTCATATACATGGCTCCGGTGATCTGCGGAAGGCCCATTCCATCACCAATCAGAAAAATTACATTCTTCGGCTTAGCTCCGGCTATTGAGGGAGGAGCAGGAGGAGGAACTACCGTAGCCTGCTTTGAAGTATCACAGGAATGTAGTACCGGAATAATCATCAAAATCATACATATTCGCAGGAATTTAGCCCATGGCTGCATACTTTTTACCCGGAAGGGCTTTAATAGCTCCTTTAAATTCAAGATTAAGCAAGACTGCTGCAAGTTCACCGGGAGTAGATTTAGATTCATAAGCTAAGGTATCAATATCTTTTTCGCCACAATCGACGATAAGACTGTATATTTTTTTTTCATAGTCATCCATTTCAACGAAAAGATCAGTCTGGTAAGTCTGCTGTTTTGTTTTCTGGTTCCATGACATAAGGTTGATGAGATCATCTCCACACTCCACCAGGTGAGCCTGCTGATTTTTGATGAGATGATTACAACCAGCAGAACTTTTATCAATTTTTCTTCCGGGTACAGCAGCTACGTCTTTATTATAATCATTCGCCAAAACTGCTGTAATCATCGATCCACCTTTTACACCGGATTCAATCACAACCAGCATATCACACAGACCCGCTACAATTCGATTCCGCATAGGAAAATTAACTGCATCTGGACCAGTGGAATAATTGAATTCTGAAATAAGGCCACCTTTCAGCATCATTTTCTCAGTAATTGGTTGATGACTTTCAGGATAAATATTTCCCATACCACTTCCCATGACGCCTATCGTTGGTATATCGCGCTTAACACTATGCCGATGTGCAGTAATATCAATTCCATAAGCCAGGCCACTTATAATAGTAATATCGTAAGGGGCTAATGTGTCAATCATTTCTTCCGTAACTGCTTTTCCATAGATGGTAGGTTTCCTTGTACCCACGATCGAAATACATCTTTCGGGGTTTAGATCCATATCTCCTTTTGTAAATAAGAGAAGAGGTGCATCCGGCAGATGTTGAAGACGTGAAGGATAGTCCGGATCTGTAAAAAAGGTGTACTTAATATTTTCTTTTTCCATGACCTCAAGTTCATCCTCGGCCTCTGTCAGTATATTTTTTGCGTTTGCAACCCGGGAAGCAATCTCTTCACCGATGCCAGGTATAGATTTGAGAAATCTTTTTTGCTCAGTGAAAACCCCTTCAATACTTCCACAAAAAGAAAGGAGTTGACGTGCGATAACAGGCCCAACTAATGGGATCATCGTAATCGCGATCTCATAGATGCGTGTTTTCCTGGTTTTCATTCAACTGGCAATACTCTTGGCTAATGAGACTAAATTAATGGGGAAATAAATAGGATGCAATAAAATTTAAAACAATTAAAAAATTAACCTGTCCCCATTAATCTGATTTAAAAAACTTACTATCTTAATTCAAATCCCGTAATGCCGGATTTATCTGGTAAGCCCTATTGAGATATTGAGTTCCCTGCACCTGGTCGCCACCTTCATAAAGAGCCTTACCCAATCCAAATAAAATACGGGGATCATTCGGGGCAATACTTTCCGCAAGCTTTAAATAATTAACTGCCAGTGCGTACACCATCTTTTGACGTGTGATGATTTCATAACCAACATGGTAATAGAAATCCACCATTTTCTGTACAGGAGCATTCTTGTTGAGATACTCGCTGAATTGATACACGTATTCAGTTTCATGTCTGGCTTCAAGGATCTTGGTAAACTCAGCCAGCAAGGCGTCAAGGTTTCCATCTCTTTGATATCGCTCTGCAACCAAACCAGAATAAATTTGGTTTGCTGCC
>JAYUXX010000195.1:0-4641 GCA_043752765.1 Saprospiraceae bacterium
GGGTTTCAAAATTTTGAAACCCTACACTGGAAACCCTACACTGGAAACCCCACACTGGAAACCCCACACTGGAAACCCTACACTGGAAACCCTACACTGGAAACCCTACACTGGAAACCCTACACTGAATTATTTTTGAACATTGGCCCATCGCATCGGGTTAGTTTTAATGTAGGTTCGGATTAAATTGAAGGATATTGTATTGCGTATAATATGCTCGTAAAAATTGCGGTGCCAAATAATTGTCCCGGGCTCTAATACCCTTACGTCTTTTGTAACCCCGATCTTAAAACCTCTAACAATAGAACCTACTGACCGTGGAATAATTTGCTGATATATGTTCACTTTGATTGAGTTATAATACGATTCTGGATTAGATGACATGATGTAAATGATACCATGGATGTGGTCAGGCATTATTACAAATTCATCCAACAATACATCCGGAAAATGGCTGGGAATATTAAGCCAACAATTTTTTGCGATCAAAATATAGGTACTTAAATGCATTTGGCCATTATTGTCTACCTCTCCGAAATATGGAAGGCGCCGATTTGTACATATAGTTATAAAATAATACCCCTCCCGGGAAAAATCGTAATTTTTCAACCTGATAGATCTGCGGTGAAGCACGATCTTATAAAAATAAGGGTACCAACCAGGAAAAACAAATCAATAATTTTTTAGCCTTTATTAGGATTGTCCTGTGACGTCAGCAAATTGTAATTTGCGCTTTCAATTTCCTTCCCATTGCCAAACCAAATAACAAAATCCATCACCATTAAAGCCACACCGCACACTGTATGGCGGGTATTTACCGATCCGGTAATAACTAAAAGGATGGGTGGTTATTATGTTTCGACATGGCAAGTGGGACAATCTCTAGGATGGAAAGCAGAAGATGGCAAGATGTACACGCATGGTATCATCCTTGAACTTGTACAAGATCATCTACTTAAACATAGTCTATACGATCTCAAAACAAAATCCCGTGTCACCTCGATTATCACGTACAGGTTTGAAGTTAAAGATGAATCCACTCTGCTGCATGCCGAAGAAGAATTTTCTTTCGATATGAGAGAAGAACAATTTGATGAAGCACTTGAAGGTTGGGATATGGCACTTGACACAGTAAAAGAAATTGCAGAAAGCGTAGACCGCAATTAGGTAACCGGTAGTGGTGAATCCTGTCCCTTCCAATTAGCGGTTTGGACTTTGTTTGTTGCACAATCTTTACATCACGATTACACATATCTTTTTAAATTCTGTGGCCAACCGCTTCCTGTTATAAGGAAATTCTCTTCTGATACTTGATAAGAAAATAATATTCAGATCTACTTTGAAATTAAATTGGACATACATAACGCTCATTTACGTATTGCTGTCTGAACAAAATGAAAAAGTGATATTAGGACAACGGATAAGTAGCCCTAACATCACCTTTAACATAGAGGTCTAAAATGATTAAAAGAGTACGTCTGCTAAACTTGACTCCTTTAGGTGATAGATTTGCTTATAAATTATGGTCGTGTAACCGAATTCATTTGAAGGGTTACTGCTGTTTGTGCCAACATTCTGCCATTTAAAGATGCACCTGTCTGCATATTAATACCTGTTTGGCTTAAAATATTTCCTTCAAAATGACTTGTCGTTCCGAAAGTAACTGCACCTGCTGTCTGCCAAAAAATATTCTTCGCTTTTGCACCACCGACTAAAGTAATTCGTACTGCAGAGCTCATGGTAAGGGTCCCCGCCACCTGAAATATCCACACATCATCGGGGCCGCCCGAAATTGTAACATCAGTTGGTATGATTACTGCACTTGTCCATTTGTATAGACCGGGAATAAGTGTTCTGCCACCTATATCTCCTGCACCTAAATTCAGGAAATCAGGAATAGAACGTCCTGCAGCATCAGTGTAAGCAGCTTGCATGTCCCCTATAGCTGTGGTTAACATACTTGCATTCGTTATCTTACAAGGAGGTCCCGCAGCATCAACTGAATATGTTGTTCCTGCTACTTCTGCACACGTTACAAGAATAGCTGCACCAGTGATTGGGCTTGATCCGACATCTCCAGTAATCGATGATTTATACACATTCGTAATTCCTGATTTTGAAAGGATCACAAAATTACCCGCCACTCCAAGTTCCACCTTCTTAAGTTGTGTTCGTTGTTCAATGGATGTGTTTGCGGAACCCATCTCAGCAGATATATCGTTATCAAGTGAATTTGTGCATCCTCCAAATATTACAACCAATATTGTTGCAAAGGATGGCAATACTATTGTTTTTAAAAACATGGTTTTAAGTTTAATTATCGTGAAATAATTTTTTAAATCAATCGACTTCATCATCTTAGCCAATGATAGGTCTATTAACTCACCTTCTTTCACAAATCATGCATTTAATCCACATTATATCAATAAATCATTTTAAGTACTGACATTATAAGGGTATACCATGAACGCCTAAAACGCTATAATTTTTTTATTTTAAGGAATACCATTAAACAGTTTCTTAAATGATGTAAGAACTTTGCATCACTTAGTGATTTAAAACCATGATTAAGAAGAATATGAAAAAATACGTAAGAGATATCAGGTCAATCTCCCTTTCTAAATCCAATCTTAGGTTTTCCAATATTTGTTTCCTTCAATTCAAACTCTACCACATCCTGCATCCCCACAGTAGATAATAAATCGACTGTTCGATCTTCCTTTTTCATTGAGGCCAGACGGAGATTCTGATTCTTAACTGACTCGGCTACAACTTGTCTGACCGTCCTTGCATTTCCGAAATGCTCATCTCTTCTTTTATAAATAAAATTGAAATAAGCTTTTAGATGTGTAGCAGCATCGACATCAGGCATCACACCTTCTTTGCGGAACATCCCCAGAGCAATGATGAACATTTCGTCAGGCGTATAATCCTCAAAGAAAAAATATTTATCAAATCTAGACTTTAGTCCGGGGTTGGAATTAATAAATCCATGCATGTTTTGCGTATAACCTGCCACAATCACTCCAAATTTTCCGCGCAAATCTTCCATCCGTTTTAAAATAATCTGGATTGCTTCCCCACCAAAATCATATGGCGACCCTCTTTCCTGTGCAAGTGAATATGCTTCGTCAATAAATAGCACCCCGCCCATCGCTTCATTAATTTTTTCACCGGTCTTAATTGCAGTCTGTCCGATATAACCGGCTACCAATCCCTCCCGATCTACTTCCACGAGATGACCTTTGGCTAAAATTCCTAGTCCTTTATAAATCTTAGATAGAATACGTGCAACCGTAGTTTTCCCGGTACCCGGATTTCCAATGAATACTGTGTGCAAGGAAAATTTATTCAGCACATCTTTGCCAGTCTCCTGGTAAAATTTTACCAGGCTGATCATCTCATTCACTTCGGTTTTAATTTTATCTAATCCTGTGAGCGCATTGAGTTCAGCGAGACTTTCATTTAAAAGAGTTTCAAGTGATTGTTCACCCGCAGAAGGAGTGAAAACAGAGCCCTGCTTCAGCATTTGATCCATGTTAGTAATCACATCTGGCACACCTTCTTCTACAGTGTCGCCCACCTGAAATGGAATGATTGCAATAAGCATATCCATAAAGATTGCCTCAAGTGTGTAGGATTCATGATGCCAGGTGTTTGGTGTAGGGCTTCCCCAACTTGCATATGCAGTGTAAACCTGGCCGACCGTATTCGCCGGAATAAAATTTAGATAATTGAGACTTCCTTTAAACTGTCCGTCGATATCATAATAGTTGAATATAATTTCCGCCATGTAATCATTTGGCGATTTATTTCGGAAATTAAATTCACCCCAGATATACCGGGTCTCCTTTTGATTAAATTTTTTTAAATACTTTTTTTGCGGTAGTGCAGAAGCAAGTTGATCACCTTCAAAAAGCCGGAAGGAGTCAATATCAAAATACAGATTTGAACCCGCAGGAGCCTGGCCCACATCCTCAACATAAAAATTAGCTTCTCCGACTTTTACTTCATCGATATACCCTTCCCAGACATAGTTACCCTTCTTCCAGTATTCCCCCGGCACAGGATTGCCCCAGGAATGTCGCACGTAAACAATGTTTTCCTCTTTCAGGACTTTACGCTTCTCCTCAGTATTAGACAATTCGTTTTTCTGGCTACCACTTACATAAAAACATTTCGTACGGAATGAAGCCTCCCATTCTTCCTCATCAAAAAGTTTATTAAAAAAGGAAAGCTCAACGCGCATATAAGTTGCCTCAAAACGATCAAATGCCTTGCGATACTTTTTGGTAGCACCGGCCATCCACTCGTCTGATGAGTGCACTTTCATGTCACGAAACTTGTATTTCACAGTCATCTGCTTAGGGGGATCGCTAAGTGGAGTTTTAGATTTTTCATCTTTGTCACTGCTGAATAAGCCCATTTTATGAATAGGTTTTGGTATGACAAATAAAGCAAAACTTAAGGATAAAGACTAGAACTGGTAACCTTGATTTTTCCAAACAAAGCAGGAAAATGTAGAAAAGTTGAAATCAGTCCAATAAAGCCATTCTATCTGCCTACTCTAAAAACAAGGGGATATGAAATATATGACATGTACTATTTATTGATTTCAAAACATCATATACGATGAAATAT
>JAYUXX010000196.1:0-4639 GCA_043752765.1 Saprospiraceae bacterium
CAAAGTTTACAACAAAACCTGAAGAAGATGTGAGGCTCAATGTGAATGAAGATCCACACTCATCAAATACAGTTGGTCTTGGTACACTAACGTTTGCTGAACAGAACCAGAAGTCAGTTCCTACAGTCATGTCTTCAGGACATGTGATGATAGGAGCTTCGTCGTCTGTTACTTTTATAACCTGTACACATTCAATTGTCTCTTGTGTACACCAGTCAAGAATAGTCCATGTACGGATGATTTTAACACCTTCTCCGCAATCGTTCAATTCTTTATCCCAGTATCCAACAAAGATGTTGCATATGTTATTTTCATCTGTAATCTCGTTACCATTCACTGTTGGGAAACCTGTAACCTCTGGTGAAATATCTTCATCACCATCGCTACATGATCCTACAAATGCTACTGGGCATAGTACACTGTCTATATCTAATGGAAGTACTGTTATGTTCTGATCGCAAGTTGCTGTGTTTCCACTTTCGTCTGTTACTAAATAGTGACGTATGATCGTGAAACCATCGCAATCTTCTCCGATTTGCTCATCTGTGAAAGTAACAGTTACATCACCGCAATTATCTGCTGGTTCGACAGCAGGAAGATCAACTGTAATGATAAGTCCAACTTCAAAAATGGTACCGCCGTCTAGTGCTGCCTGGTCTTCTATTCTTACTGTCCAGATACCACTTGCATCTTCACCGTCAAAGTTCTGCAGATACATACCTGCAACACCAGGAAGGTTGAATGGCTGAAGATTCAGACCATCATCAAAATCAAGGCAGCTACCTGTAGCTACTCCTTCATCATCAAAAATTGCATCAATGGGGAACATACCTCCACAACCTCCTACTTCAAATACCGGAAATTCAAAACCACTTGGAGCAACCAGGAAGATATGAACGTCCGCTGTAAAAGTATGTGTAAGATCAATTCTCACGTCCACATCAAGAACCGGAGTTCCTGTTGGTAAATAGCCGTAATCAAAATCATAGCTCTGTATAAGGTTTGAACCTAATGGAATGTCCAAAGGATCATTCAAGCCTGTGTATATTATTGATTGGGGTCCTGAAAGTTCAGGAGCAGGTTCTGTTGGCAATTCTTCTCCACAAATGATAGTCACGTCGCGACATTCGATCGTTGGTGGGATTTTGTCCTCAATGCTAATTGTTCCCCAACAACTATTGCCAGTAGTTGGATCTGTAACTGTAACAGTAAGTGTTTCACCGATAGCTGTACTATTAATCAATACACCTCCTGAATCTTGTCCAAATCCCTGAACAGCAACTATGTAATCATCATAACAGCCATATGGACCACCTTCAAGGATCATGTCTGTAGTGATGAATGCTTCGCAGTTTTCATTTACAGAAACCTGGACATTGTCATTACATGCAAGTGTTGTAGTTGGGAAAGGGAATTCATTGATCACTACATCAAAGCAGCATGTTCCGGTATTACCTGCGGCATCCGTGGCTATGAAGCAATTTGTAGTAGTTCCTATAGGAAATTCACTTCCTGATGGTAATCCCGAAACAAAAGTAACAGGTAGCTCATCCAGGAATAATGCATAGTTAACTGAGCCCTTAAACAAGCGAGGTGTGTTTCCAAGAACAGGAACTGCACCGCCTGCAAAATGTCCATTACTTATGATTCCTAATGTACCGTCTGTAGTTGTTTGGTTTCCATTTGCATAACGCATGAAGTTCCCGTTGGTAGACTGCACAGCAATACCTCTTGACTGACCTGGGAGTAACACAAACTGATCTGCAACAGCAATCGGAACAAACGTTGTTTCGAAATAAGTAGTAACGTTCACGTTAATGGGCTGGCTGGCAGTTGCCGTCCAGGCTCCGATATTAGCTGTACCTGTAGTACTTCCAGGACCATTAATAGGTCCGAAAAGCAAGCGGGTTTGTACGACTCCCATAAATGCCGGACCAGGGAAATTTCCAAGGTTAGCGTTTATACCTGTAATTGCAATCGGGGTTAACCCATCATTGCGAACTCCAAAAGTTATCGTAGCAAAATTATTGTTATTGATTGCAACATCACCATGAACTTGAGATGTCATAGAGGGTCCCTGGAATGGGCAATTATCGGTAGCCGTTATCGTAAAACTTACAAATGCAGAACATTCTCCAGCCGCCAGGGTCATATTAATTTCACCCGGACATACCAGGGTCGGAGGTTCCGTATCTTGAACGATGATCATTTGAGAGGCTGTGCCGGTAGTCGCTCCATTGGCAATTATATAGGTTTGATACACGATGGTATTTGTCCCTACAGGTAAGTCATTGATGATGAAGCTTCCTGCGGGTAAAGATATGTTGATGAACGGACCGCCATTAACACTGTAACGCAATCCTGTTGTAACACCATCTGCACATCCCATGGGATTAAATCCAGGAACTGGCACTACTACACCATCAGCCTCACATGTTCCGGGAGAAGCGTTTACAGTAATTGTGGGGCCTGGTATGGGTGTACAGGGTATGGGAAGGAAAAATTCTATACACTGACCATCGATAACGGAGGCCATGTTGAAACCAATCAATGTAAAAGGTCTTGGAGCCGGCAATGGTCCTTCTAGACCAATGGTAGCACTCAGACCATTATTGAATGTCGTATGTGTACCAGCAAAAATGACATCCAGGTATTTGAACTGGATGCGGTTGGTGGTCTCAAAAAGTCGCACTTGAAAGGTGATGGCACCCGTTGTAGCGGCTGCATTAAAGTGACCGATCTGGTACCATTCAATTGTAAATATTCTGTTGGGTGCAACTCCGTCCGTGCGAGTATAAACTCCTCCTACAGGATTAAGTGCCAAATCGGCGTCCAGGTCATCCCAAAAAGGATACACCGCCGCACCTACAGTGGCAGTAGGGAGGGTGGCATTGGTAAATCCTCGATTCGTTGCCGGTAGAAATACAAAAAAACCATTTGTACCAATATTAACATTGGTATAGTTCGTAGTGTAGTATGGAAACGGGAAAGGAAGCGCAATATTGGCAAAAATGGCATCATCGCCGCCACCAAGAAATGTGGAGCCTGCCTGACCCTGAACTTGTACGTATGGCGAGCTGCACGCAATAGGTACGTAGTTTTGTTGACTAAAGGATGTTTGCAACACAAAAAATGGAAGTGCTATCGCAACTAACCATTTCATGATGTACTGAGAAACACCTGTTTTGATGTTCTGAGTAAAATTATTCTTCATGAGATTGGATTTAATTCGTCTTATTAAAAGGAAATATTTTTCGTTCGTTTGGTCAGCGTGTTAGGGCCTTAAAAGGGCAACTAAAGCCAGCTTGTATGCGGGTAATTTTTTACTCGATACACCAAAAGCATCTGTACTTACAACTTTTAAACCTTCTACAATAGCTTCAGGTATTGGCCTCCCTTCTAAAATGAAGTTGTATACTAAATTGTAGTAGCTGTATTTGCTGAAAGCCTCAATATATTCGGGCGTTCCTTCAGCATAATTCCCTATTGTATTTTTTAGTGGGATAATAGCCTGATCTATACGTATCATAGCCTCTGGGGCAGAAACGAATGATCCTGTGGGCTGTACAAATGTTTGATCTGAAGCGCCGGTTTGTGCCTGTACATGATTGTCAGCACTCAAGAGGCTTAAACCAGCAAAAAGGAAGCTGACTAAAGCAATTCGTAAAAGATTCTTTTTCATGAGATGTGTATTGTGTTTATAATGAGATTAAATACTATGCGTTTTACATCTCACCTATAAACACCTCCTCATTGTACCGAATGGGACAACAAAGAACACGCAAAGGGCGTGTTTTCATTCACAGGTTGAGATCAAAATACTAACTGATCCTTGGAGATTCTCAATCAAAACTACTACTTCATTAGTCATTCGAGAAACCATTTTCGAATAACTCCGATTATTAAAATCAATACTCGTGCCAATTTTCTTATTGGTCTTTCAGATTCAATATTTTTGTTATTTGTAATAGCTTGTAAATCTTATATATGTAGATTGTAGACAGGCGTAATGGCCCAAGCGGAAGACTTTAAAAAAACAAATCTCCTTAAGTTTCTTTCGGAAGAAAATGAGCAAAGCACCAGGCGCTGCTAAAAACATGATAATGTGTCTGAATTGTTCTTGCTGAATAATCTTTACGAGTTTGATACCGAGAAAGAGTCCAAGAAGAAGTGCCGGCAATAGAGGGAGGTCAATAAAAAAGGAATTTGCATGTATGGTTTTCCATGACCAAATATGAAAAGGTAGTTTGACGATATTAGTCAGAAAGAATAACCACGCCGCAGTAGCAATAAAAATTTCCTTGGGCAAGCGAATGGCAAGAAAGTACAACTCTGAAAAAGGGCCTGCAAGATTGCCGACCATCGTTGCAAAACCGGAAAGGCTTCCCATGATTGCAGCAAAAAAACGATTATCTGGTATCCTATAAAATTTGGTTCTCTCTGAAAACCACATTAAGATCATACTCATCAGAATAAGGATAGCCATCCCCCTTTTAAACATCTCTTCGGGTAAATCCTTTCCATATTACCAACCCACAAGAATCCCAATAATCATCCATGGAAACAATTTCCACAAATACGACCATCTCGTATGCCGGTTATAATAAAGTACAGCAAACAAATCCCCGACCATCAGCAA
>JAYUXX010000197.1:0-1808 GCA_043752765.1 Saprospiraceae bacterium
TCATACCCATAATGAATAAGCGGATGAGCATCGTATGTTGCCTGATCAAAGTATCCACTCAATTCTGAGATGCGTTGCACATTTGCTTTCTCTCTCCCATGCTTATATTCAGTCCATAAGTATTCAGCATAATTTGCAAATCCCTCATTCAACGTTAGGTTTGCCCATGACTCCGTCGTCACTAAATCCCCAAACCAGTGATGAAATAATTCATGTGATACGATATAATCATTCGAACCACTCTCAAGCATATCTTCGGTATGGAACTGTATAAAATCGCCAAAGATTACAGCAGTGGTATTCTCCATCGCACCCGAGACAAAATCTTTTACAATGATTTGCGAATACTTTGGCCACACAAAATCAAAGCCTAGTTTCTGAGAGAAGAATTCAATCATCTCCGGCGTGTGCGCAAATATTTCTCGTGCATCTTTTCCATATCCAGGATCTACATAATAATCCACAGGTCTTCCGCGCCACGTGTCAGATACTTTATCCCATTTGCCCACTGCAACCATAGCGAGATAAGGTGCGTGAGGTAATTCCAACTTCCAATGATCGCGTCGCATGCCATCTTTTAATTTGGTTGAAGAAAGCAACGCACCATTTGAGAGTGTCATAAATGTATCGGCAACAGTCAGGATAATTTCCTGCGTTCCTCTTTCATTCGGTTGATCAAGAGTGGGAAACCATTTACGGCTTGATGATGTCTCTCCTTGTGTCCAGATCTGTCTGGGCAACTCTGGAATTGTATCTAAGGGATCAATAAAAAATAATCCCTGATCACTTGTGATAGCAGCACCTTCATCATTGTATTCAGGTCGGGGGCGTACTACATAATCAATCGACACGGTAAGCTTCTCACGCCTTGACATAGGTTGCGCAAGAGTTATGACGATTACATTACTGTCGTTTGTGAATGTTTTCGTTTCTTTTCCATTGACCATGAGTTTTTTGATTGTGAAATTGACAGCATCTAATGTCAACTCACTTTGCGGATAGAAAAGCGGTGATAATGTCAGGGTCGCATTGCCTATCACAGCCGATTGATTCCAGTCAAAAGTCAGATCCAGCATTGTATGCAAAAGGTCCCATGCCCTGTCTTCGGATCCATGGTAAATGAGATTCATTTCCTCACTTGTTCCACCATCTTCCTCCGTGATGATTTCCATTGAATCCAGAATCACATGTACACCTTCCGTCCCATCTTCCGATCCGCCGGTTACGGGTTTGGTGGTAGAACAAGAAAACAAAAAGGCTGTCAGCGCCAGGAATAAAATATGAATTTTTATCATGGTAAGAATTACGGTATGAGAAATTTAAGAGAAAGGTAGTCAGTGTTTCAATGGCTAAACAGAGGCTTGCTCATTTCGTTGTCTTAACGCTTGTTTTAGATTGCAAATTGAAGCAAGTCTCTTTTGTTTCGTCAGTCATTACTAAACAGATTGATCAGTATGGTTTGCAAAGTTTATAAATCCCCATAACCAGGTTTAATATTTTCGACGGAAGGATATCGTATTTCTGAAGCCCCCACCTTTGCCTTAACTAACCGAGGATGCGCAGCACACAGGGGTGATGCTGAGCATGAGGACTTTGTCCAAATGATTCGAAACGATGGGGTAAAAAAAAGGCCTTAACTGTTTCCAGCTAAAGCCCGTTTATATCAAATAAGGAAGATATCTAGTCTGCGTCCACTACCTCTTCAACACGTGCACGAATCGTCACATTTTTGGATTTTACCTTTTGTTCGATCTCCCATGCAAGCTCTGGATTGTCGAGGAAGAATTGCTTTGCAGCATCCCTACCCT
>JAYUXX010000198.1:0-4634 GCA_043752765.1 Saprospiraceae bacterium
TTCGTGGGATGGATTACAAGATTCGATCCCGGAAGCTCATCTGAGAAAGTCAATCGCATTGGATCCTAATTTTCTGGATGCTTACTTTCTGTTAGCTGACCTGTTTTTCAATCAGGGTAATCATGCTGAAGTATCGGACACGCTACAATCATTGCGGAAGCGGTTTACAAATCTAACCGCGAGGCAGGAGAATTATTTATTGTTTCTGGAAGAGGATCTGAAAGGAAGAAGAGTAAAGGCCTATGAATATTTTATGAAAGAATATGCTATTGATCCAAAGGATATTTTTGTGAAAACGTCTGCTATGGTCTTCGCGCAAACCTATCTTAATGATCCACTCAGAGTGCTTGCCCTTCATAAAGAAATTGATATTGACAGTCTTGACTTAACCTCTTGTTATTATTGTCTCTAGCGCGTGATGTTGGTCATGCAGGCTTATATGTTTACAGGTGAAAGGGCTAAGGCCCGGGAGATGGCCGAAAAGGTAAAATTATATGCTGCAAAAAGGGACAACTATCATCGATTGATTGAGTACTACATCGTCACTGGAGATACAACTACAGCAAATCAATTGATTGCCAAAGCAGGTAGTGTTGAATTGGACAAAGATTTTCGGTAACTCGCATTTGTTGCAGGGCGCCAGGCTATGTTAAAAGGTAATATTTCCTTACGGAATTATTATGCAGATATGACCATTAAACTTTATAGTGGTAAAGTATCCAGAGCCCTTGCCAGAGCTTATTATTTGAAGGATGACTTAGTAAATGCAGAAAAAATTTATACAGAACTTCTTACATCTGATACGACAGACCAGAGAATCTTTGCAGAGATGGGTTTGATCTACGCTAAAAAAGGTGATACGCGAAAAATGGAGCTAATGATTGAAAAAATGAAACAATTCTAAGAACCTTTTGATTTTGGAGAAACATCTTATTTGATTGGAAGGATCAATGCGGTTTCAGGAAACAGGACTTCAGCAATTCAGCATTTAGAGGAATATATTGCGGAAGGTCAGTTATTTTTTAATTCAATGACCTTTCAGGGTGATCCAGATCTCACAGTTTTAAATTCGGATAAGCCATCTATGGCACTTTTAGATCGAAATAAACAACGTTGAATTCGTACGCCTCTCAACAGTTGTTTTTATCGAATTGAACTTTCCCTATTAATTTACACCCTGATCTCATATATAAAATCCTTCTTGTCCAACCATTCACTACAACATAGCCTCTCGGATCTAGGTCCAACTCAGCTTCTTCGCATTTCCTCAGAAATTGATCCCAATCTTGAAATGGCTGAGATCCATCGAAGGATCTATCAGGTGGGAGGGCCCGCAATCCTTTTTGAAAATGTAAAAGGAAGTCCCTTCCCTGCCCTTTCTAATCTTTACGGAACTCGTGAAAGAACTGCATATCTATTCCGAAATACTCTGGAACAGGTTCAGCGTCTCATAAATCTCAAAGCAGATCCAGCTGAGTTTTTAAGAAGTCCCGGGAAATTTTTAAAAACACCCTTGACTGCCTTAAAAGGTCTTCCGCTCAAGGCATGGAATAAACCTATCCTTGCCGGTAAAACTACACTCGATCAGCTTCCTCAAATCATTAGTTGGCCCGACGATGGAGGTGCGTTTATTACTTTGCCACAGGTTATGACATTGCCTCCAGGGGATCACCACATTATGAATTCCAACATTGGTATGTATCGAATCCAAATCAGTGGCAATGAGTACATTCCAAACCAGGAAGCAGGTATGCACTACCAATTGCATCGGGGGATTGGGATTCATCACACATTGTACAATCAGTCATCGGAAGAATTCAAGGTTACCATTTTTGTGGGCGGCCCGCCCTCTCACTCATTTGCAGCTATTATGCCCTTACCCGAAGGGTTGAGTGAAGTAACATTTGCCGGATTACTTGCGGGAAGGAGATTTCGATATTTCTGGAAGGATGGATATGTGCTTTCTGCAGATGCTGACTTTTGCATCACGGGTATTATCAGAAAGAATGAAATGAAACCAGAGGGTCCATTTGGAGATCATCTGGGCTATTATAGCCTGAAACATGATTTTCCGGTTATGGAAGTGAAAAATATTTATCACCGGAAAAACCCGATCTGGCACTTTACGGTCGTAGGCCGACCACCCCAGGAGGACAGTAATTTCGGATGGCTGATCCATCAATTAGTTGAAACACTTGCTCCGAAAGAATTTCCAGGATTGAAAGAAGTCCATGCAGTTGATGCTGCAGGTGTACACCCTTTGCTTTTGGCAATTGGATACGAACGATACATGCCGTTTCGGGATCCTGTGCCTGAAGAAATTCTGACGATAGCAAATCATCTTTTGGGCAAAGGACAGACCTCCTTAGCTAAATATATTTTAATCGCCTCTGCTGATGATGATCCTCACCTCTCGACTCATGATATTGGGCCATTCATTCAGCATATTCTGAGTAGAATAGATTTACGACGCGATTTGCATTTTCAAACTAAAACAACCATTGATACGCTGGATTATAGTGGCGATGGTTGGAATGCCGGTTCTAAACTTATCATAGCTGCAAGAGGTCCGGTTATTAGGAAGCTAAGTAATGTTCCGCCGGTGAATCTATCCTTACCTAATTCTTGCAAGCAAATGGATTTGATTATGCCTGGCGTAATCGCCATTTCATTTGATCGATTCAAAGATTATGCTTCAGCCGAAAAGGAAATTGAAGAATTGACTCGATTTCTTGAAAATCAAACTCTTGAAGAATGGCCTCTGTGGATACTGACGGAAGACAGTGAGTGGATGGGTGCAGAGCTAAATAATTTTTTATGGGGTGCATTCACCCGGTCAAATCCGGCAAAGGATGTGTATGGAGTCAATGCGAATTCAAAAGATAAACACTGGTCGTGCAAGGCTCCACTGATCATCGATGCACGTATAAAGCCTCACCATGCACCTGTATTAGAAACTGATAAAGCAGTAAGCAAAAAAGTTGACCAAATGTTTGCCAAAGGTGGTGTGCTATCAGGGAAAGTAAAAGGATTGTAATGCGATCAATTTAAACATCTTCCTTTTATTCTATTCGTCGGGTTTATACAAAGGAAAGAAAGAGAATAGGTATAGTCACAGCTTGTAGTAAAAAAGCAAATGCAGAAACTTCCAGAAGAATTCACAGCACGAATGCGAGCCCAACTTGGCAATGAAGCTGAAGATTTCTTTCTTGCAATGGAAGAACATTCACCAACCAGCATTCGATTAAATCATCTAAAAGGAAAAACGGATTTTAGGAATCTCGAACAAGTACCCTGGTGCACAGAAGGATTTTATTTACAAAGTCGTCCATTATTTCATTTAGATCCTCATTGGCATGGTGGTGCCTATTATGTGCAGGAAGCTGCTTCTATGATTCTTGATCATGTGATCGGGCAGATAAAACCGGATGCGGTTTCAAAAATATGGGTGGATATGTGTGCTGCTCCCGGTGGCAAAACAGGTATCCTCGCTTCTCATATGAATCAAGGAGATGTTCTACTCGCTAATGAAGTAGTTCCTTTGCGGCGTGCCGTTCTTCGTGAGAATCTTTATAAGGCGGGATACCTCAATACATTTATTACCGCTGAACAACCATCAGCATTTAGAGAACCGTTTGCAGACATTATGTTGGTTGATGCACCCTGTGCGGGAGAGGGTATGATGCGCAAAGAACCAGAAGCCATCAGGCAATGGTCTCCAGGACTTGTTCGTGAATGTTCAATTATGCAGAAACGCATTCTGCATGATGCGGTCCGGGCGTTGCGCCCCGGTGGTTTTCTGATTTATAGTACGTGCAGTTATAGCGCAGCAGAGAATATAGAAAATCTAAATGGCCTACTCCAATCATTTCCACTCACTTCGATCGTTTTGCAATTCCCGGATGAATGGAATATCACTACAGTGGAAATGAATGAAGCCACAGGTTATCAACTTTATCCGCATAAAGTAAAGGGAGAAGGTTTGTTTATCGCTGTGTTAAAAAATGTAATTGCGGATGTACAAATGAAGCCTCTCAAAAAAAAACACCAACGTGTATTTGCTCCTGTTCCTGGCTGGCTACTACCGTATATCATCTCGCCGGAAAAATGGGTTTTTCTAAAAAATAGTAATTCTAATTCTTTCATCTCGATCGATGCTGAAGAGAAAGCAAATGAAGTTCTACACAATTTTCCAAGAGCCGAGTTCGTCGCTGAAGCGGGCCTATTGAAAGGAAAAGATTTTATTCCATCTCATTTTCTCGCTATGTCAGGACTTGCATCACCTTCCTACCCCAAGGTAGATATCGAAATGAACTTAGCACATGATTATCTCGAGCGCATCACTACTACATTACCTTCAGGACAACCCCAGGGATGGCATCTCATTTCTTTCCAGAATACAATCCTGGGCTGGGCCAAAAACACCCTGCAGGGATGGAAAAATCACTATCCACTACAATGGAAATTGAGATCCCGAAAAATGTCCAAAGATTAGATGCCGGGCAAAAGGTTCATTTCTTACCTTGTCCGAGATTCCATGAAAAATTATCCATATCATCTGATCCTTGGGAGCAACCTGGGTGACAGGATCGGACAAATCTCCCACGCAAAGCAGCTGATCATTGAGCAGGTAG
>JAYUXX010000199.1:0-10910 GCA_043752765.1 Saprospiraceae bacterium
AAAATCAATACCTGACCCGTAGTCCCATCGCTCCACTCATATGTATTGTCACCGGATGAAAAAACATGAAGTTCAAATTCATTTCCCTCACATAGTTGAAGAGAAGATTCCCATACGCCATACTGTCCCACATCGAATATCTCTCGGGCCTTAATAAGTGTTACGGGCTTTGGAGAGACAGGGATAAAGCTGGAAGGTGGAGAGTAGCTACATTGAAATTGATCTTTGATCAACACATTATAGTCGCTACTTTCAAATATTAAAATTTGCTCCTCGGTTTCTGTTGTATTCCATATCCAACTGATTCCTCCTGCAGGCGCCGTAAGTATAGCTGTATCTCCGAAACAAAGAAGTGATGCAGGATTGATGTTTATATTCCCACTCAATGTATTTGCACGAATATCAACAGGTATAGTTGTTTGATTTTTACAACCAAACACATCGACCGCGGAAACCTTTACCGGATAAATCCCCGGTAATTCATATGTATGAAAGGGTAAATTACTTTCTGAAATGTTCTGAATGCCACTGTATACATCTCCAAATTCCCATTCAACTTTAAATACATTGCCGGGTAAGTAAAATGCAAGAGCTTCCATCTGACAGAACAACGGATCATAAAGGGGGGACAAAAGTGGCCCTGAAGAAATATGAATGCGCTTTACTTTTGTCACGGAGCATCCACTTAGCAAAGCTGCTGTTATGCGAATATCATAATCACCTCCGGTATTAAAAATATGAACAGGATCCTGCATCGAAGAAGTATTATCACCTCCACTTGCAGGATCACCAAAATCCCATGACCAACTTCCAATGATTTCATCAGGGAGGAATGTGGTCATGTCTTCAAATGTGATCAGTTCTCCTGCGCATTGACCCTGATGGTTGAAGTCTGCTACAGCCCGAATAGTATCCCGAAGCTCCTGGAAGTGACCACATTCTCCTGGCAAATAGGGGTACCCGTTAATAATCCCCGTCATCGTAATGATGTAATAACCGGGGTATGAATAATCAAACAGCAATACATCTTCCTGAATGATGGCAAGCGTGCCTTGAGTCAAGCTAAAAATGGACCATCGTGAAGTGTCAGGTGTAATACCCGGCCACAAAGGAGTATAGCTTCGTGACTGACAGTCTGTACCCGAAGTAACGATGTCAAAATCCTGTGGAAAGTAGCTACAACCATTTAGGAAACATGGCGGTGCAAGTGAACAATCATCGGGAAAGCAACAATCATAGAAAGTGATCTCATCAGAAATAGATTTGCATCCATATTGATTGGTTACTTCAGCATGATAGGTTCCAAAGTCTGTGATCGGATAGGATGCGCTTCCGGATCCAATAATGATATTGTCTTTAAACCATGTGAAAATATAGTTTGCACCATCTGTGTTAGCCACCACTTCAACGCCTGCAGGAATACTGGTGCAGTATACATTTGGAGATGCTGTTGATATCTTAATACTTGGTGCAGAATATGAGGCGATATCAAATATTTTTTCTGATTTGCAACCTAAAACATCTTTAACCGAAACAGAATAATTTCCGCTTGCAAGAGAGATAGGATCCGTAATATCAATGACATTATCTGCATCATTATACCAGGTATGTATCATGCCGGATTGGTCGGTAGTAACAGCAACCGTTTCATTTTCACATACGACCATAATACCCTCGAGATTAAATTCAGGCAACGCGTGTACTACAATGTTTTTATCAAATACTGTACTACATGTAGTTAGCCTGAGTGTCACCGGGCCTGTCTGAGTCCAAAATATTTCCACGATATTCTGATCACTTCTTTTAAGTTCAGCATGATCAGGCGGAATTATTTCCCAAACAAAATCAACACCACTCACCGGAACAAAAGAGTAAGCAGTAATATCATTAAAACAGACTTCTGAAGTACCGCTAATTGAAAACGTATCCAATTTTTGGAGACTAATCGAAATCGGATCGGAGATACAATCTGGCGATTGAATGTCCGTATGAACAGCTTCAATGTTAAATGGTAAAACACTACCAAACGAATGCTGGAATGTTTGACCGGGATAGGTATAAACTGATGCACCATCTGTTACGGTCCAAAGTGTTGCGAAATTTCCAGACGATTCGATGGTAAACCCGTATGGTACACCCGGACAAATTATTGTTTCACCTAGAATTGCTAAAGGAGCAGTTGGTAATGCAGTGATCTGAATTTGGAGTCGAACCTCAGTATTGCAATATGATGAAGAAGCGTTTGTTGCTACCCACTCATAGTTTCCCGATGGATACGAAAAAATATGCGTAAAGGTGTCATTAATTCCGGCCATTACAAACACAGCATCGCCCTGATCATTTTCAAGATGCCATTGCACTTGTGCAGGTGGCCCGAATTGAGATAGGGCTTGTACTGAAGCCTGGCCATTTTGACAAACCTCTGTGTCACCTTCAAGCCGGTATGCGCGTGTGATGGACACGGGAAGAAAATCTTCACCCTTACATTCGAGAAAACAATTTTCGTATTTAACGGATACGAAAGTAGTGGTGGCAATATTACCATCGTTCCATTTGATTGTAACCGAATTAGAGTTTCCACCGCTTACAATTTCTCCAAAACTTCCTACTTCCCACTTATAGTGTGTGCCAGGAAAATAGGGAACTTCATACGAGACGATTTCACCAGAACAAACAACTTCATCACCCTTGATGGGTCCATCAGTCGTGAGAATTGGAATTCTGAAACTATTTGTAGTCGAACAATATGCTCCTGTGCAATCATCCACTGAAAGATTTATAATGCCGTCAGGTCCTTCATCCCAGATGATCTCAATAAAATCATCAGACATGCCACCCCCGTTTACAACCGTTCCATTTGAAGATACAGACCAGTCAAAAAGCGTACAGCTATCGGAGGTTGAAGTATATCTCTGCCGGGTTCCCGGGCATACTGTATTCACACAATCTAGTGTTGGTACAGCTGCGGGAAGAACATGAACAATGATTTGTTTTTGATCCGTACAATTGCAGATGGTTTCACTTGTTAACGTTACCACATAAAAACCTTCTTCGTCAAAGCTGTGTGTTGTATTAAAACTATTTCCAGTGCTTCCATCGCCAAACTCCCACCGATACGAAAATCCGCTAATCGATAAATTTTGAAAAATTATTTCTTCTCCTTTGCAAACAGTAATTGTATCTCCCATAGATGACGGTGATGTAGAAAAATCTGCGACGGCAAGTGGGAGTATTTCAAAACATTGTGAAGCATCACATCCTCCGGAATTATAATAGACGATACCTGTTCCCCCCTGTCCCCATACTATTTCAACTGTATTGTGACCTATAGTCGTGAAGCTTTCAGCACCGGAAATGGACCATTGGGCATCAAAAGGAAGGTACAGCGTAGAGGTACTTAATGCACACACCTGATAACATCCGGTGACGGAGTCAGGAACGTAACAACCAATAAGCTCAATGGGTGAGATTTGTCCAAACACATCCACTCGCAATGAGTCTGAAACTTCTGTGCCCCCCACAAGAGATGAAGTAGCAATCAATATATATGTGCCAGATGCAGGAAACTGAATCGTGATGTCATATGTATATCCTCCCAGCCAGGACCCATTGGACGGGATAAGGGACCATTCAGTTTTAATGATCTCTTCACTTGTTTCAATTGTATAGTCATAAAACAGGCAGGGTTCATCGATGAACTGGGGGCCGTAAATCTGATAATATTGCGCATGAATGGTTGGACACCACCATGTGATAGATAAGAAGACGATGAGGGGCAGGGCAAATGTAATTTTCTGTAACATTTCTTTTCAAGATACAAAAGCATAGACTCTACATGGCGGACAAACGCTGCATGGAGAAACATTTCATAATCAAGTCAACAATGCTATACAGTTTGTAATTTTACTTCATATGAATGTATTTCAAATGAGTATTTCTATTTCTCGCATTACTATGGGAGTGTCGTTGCTCCTGCTTGGTTGTTTATCATGCTCCCAAAATTCGACGGATCAAAATCAGAATGATAAAAAACTAAATGTGCTCCTTTTTAGCAAAACAAATGCATTCCGTCATGATTGTATTGAACCGGGCGGTGATGCATTGCGTGCTTATTTTGAATCGCACAATATAACTGCTACACAAACAGAAGATTCTTCTGTTTTTAATGGGAATGGTTTAATAGCTTTTGATGTCGTTATCTTTTTTCAAACGACAGGAAATATTCTTGACTCTGTGCAACAGGAAAGCCTTGAGAAACACGTGAGGGCAGGTAAAGGATTTGTGGGTATCCACTCAGCTGCAGATACGGAGTATGATTGGCCGTGGTATGCGGGTCTGATAGGTGCACAGTTTGCTAGTCATCCCGATATTATACAAGCTACTGTCATGAAAATTGATACCCATCATTTAGCAAATAAGAATTTACCTGATCGATGGATGCGGACAGATGAATGGTACAACTTTAAACAGGTGCCCGCCAATGCCACCGTTTTGTTATCAGTTGATGAAACCACTTATCAGGGGGGTGCACATGGCGCCAATCATCCTGTATCCTGGTATAAAACCTATGATGGTGGACGTTCATTTTATACAGCAATGGGTCATACCGTGGAGAGTTATCAGGATACATTGTTCCTGGGGCATATTTTCCAGGGAGTTGTCTGGGCAGGGGGCAAATAGTTGTTCCAAGATAATTAGTGACTTTTATGAGATCTGATTAACTTAGTTGGACCTTGCTTCCAATTGCAAAAGGGCCAGTGGATTGAACAGGAACTGACATGACGCCTGAAATGACTACCTTTGCGGCCATAATCTGAAATTATCCTCTAATTGAGGGTGTTGTCAAAGACCTCCCCGGACTATAACACCTGACCTGATACCAATACAATATGAACACTTTTCAAGAAATGGGCCTGAGAAAGGAAATCCTTGATGCCATCACCTCGATGGGATTTGAGGAACCTACTTCAATTCAGTCGAAAGCCATTCCCCAAATTCTTACCTCTGAACGGGACGTCATCGGCCGGGCACAAACCGGAACAGGAAAGACGGGTGCTTTTGGATTGCCAATCCTAAATAAGCTCAACCTCAAATCGGATCATATCCAGGCATTGATCCTATGTCCAACACGTGAACTGTGCATTCAGATAACAAATGAAATGCAAAATTTCGCGCAGAATCTGCATTCCGTAAAAGTGGTTCCTGTATATGGGGGTGCTTCTATGGACACACAGGTTTATGGTCTAAAGCAAAAGCCTCAGATTATCGTTGGAACTCCGGGTCGAACATTGGATTTGATCAACCGCAAAAAGCTAAAACTTGATGCACTTCAGTGGTTGGTGCTCGATGAAGCCGATGAAATGTTATCAATGGGATTTAAGGATGACATGGATGCCATCATGGCAACGATATCTCCTGAAAAGCAGACGTTACTTTTTTCTGCTACCATGCCTCCTGAGATATTGAGGATTGTAAAAACTTACATGCAGGATCCGATGGAGGTAGCCGGTGAAAAAATACAAACCGGTGCAGATAATGTAACGCATCATTATTATGAAGTGCAGGCACGCGATCGGTATGTAGCGCTGAAGCGAGTGATTGACATGCAGCCTGAAATTTATGCCATTGTGTTTTGCCGTACACGGGCTGAAACTAAAGAGATTGCTGAAAAGCTTTCCGCTGAAGGATATAATTCAGATGCATTGCATGGGGATCTCAGTCAGCAGCAAAGAGAATATACATTAGGAAGATTTCGAAGCAAGACACTTCAACTGCTTATCGCAACAGACGTAGCTGCACGTGGACTTGATGTAAGTGATCTTACTCACGTCATAAACTATAATTTACCTGACGATCCGGATGTATACATACATCGAAGCGGACGAACAGGTCGTGCGCATCGAAAAGGAATTTCTATATCAATAATTCACTCGCGCGAGAATAACCGGATCAAAGATCTGGAACGACGTGTAGGTAAATCATTTGAAAGAAAACGAGTTCCTACGGGAAAAGAAATTTGCGAAAAACAACTTTTTCATCTTGTTGAAAAAGTAGAAAATGTTGAAGTAGAGGAAAGCCAGATCATGGAATTTCTCCCGGTCATTTTCAATAAACTTGCATGGCTTGACCGTGAAGAATTGATCAAACGATTTGTTTCTGTGGAGTTCAATCGATTCCTGGCATATTATAAGAATGCGACGGATATCAATGTAGAGCATAAAAAATCCGATGGTCGTAAATCAGAATATCAACGTCCCGATTATAAGAGCAGGGAACGGAGAGATGACCGTCCACGTGAAGATCGCCCAAGAAGCGAAAGAAGTGATCGTCCGCGAGAGGATCGTCCAAGAAGTGAAAGAAGTGAACGTTCCCGTGATGATCGTCCAAGGGAAGAACGTCCCAGAAGTGAACGATCACGTGATGATCGGCCTAGAGATGAACGACCAAGAAGTGATCGTCCGCGAGAAGACCGTCCGCGAGAAGACCGTAAAAGAGATTTTGAACCAAGGGATCGGACACGGGATGATCGGAAAAAACCGGAAATTGAAAAGAGGGAATATAAGAAGTCAAGCAGCCGGGATGAAGGTGAAAGATCAGAACCTGCCAAAAGAGGTGAGGATCGCGCTAAAGTGAAATTTACTCCACTCGTGATCAACCTTGGTACAGTCAATAAATTCAATCCAAAGGTTCTTCTGTCACTTGTCAATCAGTATCTTCCTGACCAGGAAGCACAGATCGGGAAGATTGATGTTCAGTTTTCTCATACCGTATTTGATGTGGATGAGGCGTATCATGATAATGTGATTCAGGCATTTAAGAAAGCCCAATACAAAGGAACTAAGGTTACTGTGGATCCTGTGCGGAAGAAAAAGCCAAAAGCATAAGGTAAGGCAGAAGGGCATAAAAAAGGTGGAAGGGCAGAAAGGGTGAAAAGGCAGAAGAAATAAAAAGGCGGAGGGCAGAAAGGTTAAAGGGCGGAAGAAATAAAAGTGACATTTCAAATGCGTACTTTGAATTTCTGTTCAATCGCTAATGTCATGAAATCACTCATACTTTCATTATTCATTTTTGCTTTCGGTCTGCCAATTGTCGCACAGACAAATATGAGTTTCACGAATAGTGAAATCTTTGACATTCTGCGCGGTGATTATGATCCTCAATCTTATCTGCCTACTGAAATAATTGATGATCCTAACATCATCAGCTCCGGACTACTCGAATTTATAAATCCGGATTCTCTGAAAGCAACGTTATTCGAGTTGCGCAATTTTGAAAACAGAAATACGGGTTCCGACACACTATCTGCAACAAGAGGAATGGGGGCAGCCAGGTCCTGGGTGCTAAAGAAGTTTAATCAGTATAGTGCAGTCAACGAAAACAGACTTGTCACCGGATATTTCCAATTTGATCAGGAAGTATGTGGTATGAGCCGCCATAAAAATGTGGTAGCTGTTCTCCCGGGAAACAATACAAATGATCCATCATCGATTATAATTGAAGCCCATCTGGACAGCCGATGTGCTGATGTCTGCGACATAGATTGTCTTGCAGAAGGGATGGAAGATAACGGAAGCGGTGTGGCTTTGGTGCTGGAGCTAGCTCGTATCATGAGCCGCTATATATTTGATCATACGATCATCTTTATGACTGTAACAGGTGAAGAACAATCTCTTGTTGGATCAGGTGCATTAGCCCAATATGCGGTACAAGAAAATATCCGAATTAAAGCTGTTCTCAATAATGATATCGTGGGGGGAATTATTTGTGGTGAAACATCATCAGCACCATCCTGTCCCGGTCTCAACCATATAGACAGTACGCAAGTCAGGCTCTTTTCGTTTGGAGCTTTTAATTCTCCGCATAAATCACTTGCGAGATTTATCAAATTGGAATACAATGAAATGCTTCGTTCCCTAACAGATGTTCCAATGATGATCACCATCATGTCGGCAGAAGATCGCACAGGCAGAGGAAGTGATCATATACCCTTCAGGGAAAACGGTTTTGCAGCCATGCGTTTTACTTCTGCTAATGAACACGGTAATGCAGATGTGAGCGATCCTGAATACCATGACCGGCAGCATACCTCAGAAGATATTTTAGGATTGGATACAGATGGTGATTTAGAAATCGATAGTTTTTTTGTTGATTTCAATTACCTCGCGCGCAATGCCTCTATCAATGGGAATGCAGCAGCTATGGCAGCCCTGGGTCCGCAAGCACCCTCAATCCTTACGGTAGGCCAGGATGGTGATTTTCTTTACATCGAAATAGCAGATACGCTGGACTATCAACATTATGTTATAGGTCTGCGAATTAATTCACACGACTTTGATACGTTGTATTATGTCACGAATGGTAAGACAGGTGTTTTCGAATTGCCGTCAAGACAAGTGAATCTTTTTATTTCCGCTGCTTCTATCGATGATCAGGGTATTGAGAGTCTTTTTTCGGAGGAGGTACTCGTGAGGCTCACGGGGACGGAAGAGCCTTTAGATAAAAAGACTATTGAACTTTTGCAAAACAAACCAAACCCTTTTGATGAATCCACAACGATCTCCTTTATGGTGAGTGATCCCATTGCGATTAAAGAGGCATCTATTGTCATAACCGATCTGAATGGGAGAAAGATCAATCATATTCCTGTGGAAGTTAAAGAAGGAATGAATGAAGTATTATTTCATCATGGGTATAACATGACTGGTGTTTATTTGTATTCGTTGTATGTGGACGGCAAGTTGATTGCGACGAAGCGTATGGTTTTTGCGAATTGAGAAAGTTCGTTTGTATTTCGAACGGAGTACGTGAGACTGTTTCGCACGGAGAACATGGAGGACTACTTCGCACGGAGCACACGGAGAACACGGAGAGCAAGGAACATGTCGTTTCGACTAACGCTCAACGACCAACAGATTTTGCAATAGTTAACGGGATGTGTCGTTCCGACTAACGCTCAACGACCAACTGATTTGTGGAAAGTTAACTGAAGAAGTTAATTCTCACATGACATTAGATACTCCAACACTTGATTCCATCCCGTCCATCCATCTATTTCGCTTAGGGATGAGTTGTGCCACAGGATAACTAATTCTCCATCATGTTTTTTCACCTGATCTATAATGGTTTTGCAATATGAATAGCTTTCTTCGATAGTGAAGTTTTTATAAAAACGAAGACTGACATCCATGATTAGTAAAGGCCTTTCGATAAGGGGTAATTCTTTGGACTGATGGATATCAAATACCGGAAATGGTTTGCTTGTTCCACACCGAAAGCCAGGTTCAGCAGCATAGCCAAGTGTACTATCCTCTTTCATATAGGCCTGATGTAAATGTCGCCAGGTGTCAGGAACGGCAAAGCGTAAATAATGCTGGCGTGATGCCTTTAAATGCACTCCACTATATTTTTCAACGCGTGCTCTTTCCTTGTCCATTTTCCGGGGATCATTGAATGTATTATAACTCGGATGCAAGCCAATGGTATGACCCCGACTGATGAAGGACTGCATTAATGAAATGATCCGGGCGTCATTGATATTATAATAGCCCTCGAATTTTGATTCCCCGTCTCCTATCATGTGAAATAAAAACTTCAGGCCTTTCTGTTCTGCTAGCGTCATCAGGTATTCGAAAGTATCATAGGGATCTATTTCTTCTCCCCTACGCATCGAGCATAACTTTTTATAATCAGCTTTGAAATTATTGAAAGACTTGTGTTTAATAAAACGGCCTATTAATAATCTTATCGCGGACCTGCTTCGCCAGTAATACGGGATGTCCACATCACAAGTAGGGACAATTTTGAACTGTGATTTATTTTCAGGTACTGGATATCCCAGCGAAACCAACCAATTTTTCAATAAAGCAACATATTCATCCACGACAGGGCGTAGGATAAATCCGTGTTGGACAACTAGTGCTTTGGAAGCTGGAAAACGTCCATGCAGATCTTCATCAAGGCCGAAAGATTCTTCCCACCGGGTCAACATAAAAAATGCTCCGGCAAAAAGATCTACATCACAAATAATTGCATTTGCAGTGATTTCTATTTTGTCTTCTCCAAAAATGCAAATGATATTTTCTAAAGAATCCGAAACGGTGGAGAAAATCTTTTCTGGAATACGGTCTTGCGAAATGTAAGATTCATCTACAAACGTTTTTCCAAAAAACTGATCTCGAATAATGATAGATTTATTTTCCCAAGATAATTTATAATCTATCTGACCTTTCCTGATTTGTATATCAATTGATAAGTCGCAATAATGACTCAATATTGTCTTAATCACATAACTGCGTTCAGGAACAAAATTATCAGGTATGGAAACAACAATCAATCTATTTTGGATTTACGATTTTGTATTTTGGATTTACCATGGTTGCTGAGCTGTAGAATCAGATTGAGAGAAAAGCAGGTCGAAGCATGGGATTTACGATTTACGATTTTGGATTAATGATTTACGATATGGATTTAGGCATAAAGGAGTTAGCACTCAAATGGAAATTGAAATACATGGGAGATAAATCAAGTCAGATGTTTAAGCTGCGTCCTTAAAAAACAATGATATTTTCTCGCAGATAAAATTCATCTGATCCTCTGTGAGATCAGGATGCATGGGTAATGAAAGAACTTCCTTAGAAACTTTTTCTGTGTTTGTTAAAGTTACACGCCTCCGCACTAATTTGTTGTATGCAATCTGCTCATGCATAGGAACAGGATAGTAGATCATTGAGGGGATCTTGTGACCGGCAAGAAATGTTTGTAATTTATCACGTCGGCCATTTGCGACACGAATCGTATACTGATGAAATACATGTTCAGACCAGGGCACGCGCATAGGTATCATTATGCCAGCGATATTTTTCAATCGTTCATCATATTGCGCAGCAACTTTTCTTCTGCTTTCATTATAT
>JAYUXX010000200.1:0-4624 GCA_043752765.1 Saprospiraceae bacterium
CATTCTTCCACAGATTGTGAATGGTTCCAGGAGTCACGAAAATCAATAGATAATCCTTATCGTGATTATTACATCTGGACGGATAAACCAAATAACTGGGAATCCTTTTTCGGAGGTGGAGCCTGGCAATTGGACACGCTATCTCAGCAATACTATTATCATAAGTTCGATGTTCGAATGGCTGATCTTAATTGGGCAAATCCGAAAGTTGTGGCAGAGATGCAAAACGTACTTAGACACTGGTTAGATTTGGGCGTGGACGGATTTAGACTTGATGTGATTAATTTTTTGACTACCGACGGGATGACACATGATAACCCTATCAAGGATGGAAAACAAGAACATCTTTACGATATAAATCAAGCTGGGGTGAAAGAAGCGATGCGAAAGATTAAATCTGTCGTGAATGAATATGAGAACCGCTTTATAGTTGGTGAGATCGGAAGTGACCAAATAGATGTGTTGAAACATTATCAGTCTCCTGACTTAATGGATGTTGTATTCAACTTTAATTTTGGAAGCCTTGCAAATTTTTCAGGACAACAAATCTTTGATGAATTGCAACGTATGGAAGAAAACATGTCAGGCTATCCTACCTTGTTTTTCGGTAGTCATGATATGCCGAGGGTGATTGACAGACTAGCTAACGGCAAGGCCAACAGAGCAGCCGCATTAGCTTGTTTGATGCTTACCGCTAAAGGGGTTCCATTTATTTATTATGGAGAGGAAATCGGAATGCATAATATTTCAGCCGACAGCTTTGAGGAAATTGTCGACATCCAGGGTAAAACGCAATTCCAATTAGCTGTAGATGCAGGCAAAACAGCAGAAGAAGCCTTGATAGAAGGAAACAAACATAATCGGGATAAATCACGAAGTCCCATGCAATGGAACGGTCATGCCTTCTCAGGTTTTTCCACATCTGGTGCATGGATAAAGATCAATACTGATTTTGGGGAAATAAATGTTGCCAAACAACTGAATGAAGAGAATTCGCTATTGATGATTTACAAAAAATTGATTGCAATACGAAATGACGAACCTGCTCTTCAGTATGGAAATTATAGCAGACTGAAATATTCGAATGATCATATAGTATTCACCCGGACATTTGAAGGGGATGCAATAACCGTTGTGATAAATTTTGGAACTGATAACACGATAGAGCTTCCGGCTGGTGCTAAAATAGTAATGAGCACGAATGGTTTGACTTCAGATAATTTTGTTATTTATAAAGAACAGAGTTGAAAAGGCTGAAGTGCACAAACAGAGGTGTAAGAATCAGAACAGTCGATTTAAAAGAAAAAACATCATCAGGTAGATCCACATCACATCAATGAAATGCCAGTACCAGGCAGTATGCTTTAGTTTCCTCTTTTGGTCATCCGTTAAAAAAAATAGTGATGTGGTACCTTCTTTGTTCGCAACGTAAAGTGGAAATAAAATGCTCAGTAGAAAAGGAATTCCAACTATGACATGGAGGAAATGAAGAATTGAAATAGCATACAGGTACCCATAGCCTCCGGAACTCCCCGGTTTGATTTGTTGGGTCAGCAATTGATTCCAGGCAATAATCTGCAGGATCAGGAAAATGAGCGTGAACAGTATAGTTAATATTCCAAAACGAAGAATTAGACTTTCATTTTTTTTCTCGAAATATTTTCGGGTTAGTTGAATAAAAACACTGCTGGAAGCAAGGATAACGGTGTTGAGAACAAAAAGCCAGGGTATCCTGATACTAAACATTCCCTTATCAACTCTTGTATACAGATATGCAAAGCTCAATGCTCCAAATAGCACTGTTATCCCCATGAGGATAAGTGCCATCAAAATGGATGATGGGTGTATAGAATAGGGTCGTTCCTGGTAGGGTTTAGTCATTTATATAAAAAACAAACAATTATTCGATCATTATAGGGCCAAAGCGACAAATAGTATCAACAGCATGCCCTAATTTTAATGTTTGCAATCACAAATATGAATAAAAAGAGAATAAATATATTTGCATTCGCTATTCTATTGATTTCATTGCAGTTGAATAGCCAGAGCAGATATGATGTAGAAGTGCGAAGAGGGAGTGATGAACTCATTATGGCATGGACCGGGGGGGCTAATGCACCTCAGTTTGCAAATATTGATTTCAACGGCGATGATGTAAAAGATCTGATCAGTTTTGACAGGCAGGGAAATGTGTTGCGCACATACATACGTCTACCTGCCACGGGTCGATGGGAACAAGTGTGGTCGTATGAAGCTTTTTTTCCAAAAATTGTAGATTGGTTTCAGATTGTTGATTTTGATAAAGACGGCATAGAAGATTTGTTCACAAGCGCATCACCCGCCGGTATTCCCGGAGTTACCATATATAAAGGATCCTTTGTAAATGACATTTGGTCATTTACAAAATTGCAAGATCGAGGGACAGATTATTTGCAGGTGCCAGCAGGGCAAGGCTTGTCTAATCTTTATGTGTCCTGGGACGATATTCCTTCGATAACTGATGTAGACAACGACGGTGATATTGATATTCTCAGTTTCGAGCCTGGCGGAACATTTATCAGTTATTATCAAAACCAATCTGTCGAAATGGGGTGGGGTACAGATTCACTTCGATTTGAATTAGTTGATTTCTGTTGGGGAAAAATTTTAGAAAATGAATTAACAGAAGAGGTATATCTGAGTGATAATCCTGATTTGTGTTCAGATGGAAATCTTACGGAAGAAGATCCAATTCGGCCCCGGCACTCCGGCAGTACAGTGGCAATCCTTGACATTGATTTTGATGGTGATAAAGATGCGTGGTTAGGGGATATCACATCAAGGCACCTTGTATTTCTTTTGAATGGTCTGAATGCTGAAGAAGCATGGATCACTTCGCAGTCCGCGCGTTTTCCCTCATCCGACACGATGGTAGAAATTCCATATTTCGTCGCTGCCTATTTTGTAGAACTTGATGATGATCCTGAGCCAGAAATGTTAGCGGCAGTTAATTCCCGGACCCTTGCTGAGGACAGGAAAAGTGGGTGGCGGTATGATGATGATACGACGGGCGGGCCGTTAAACTTTAAACTCACTGAGAAAGGCTGGTTGCAAAATGAGATGATTGATCTTGGATCTCACAGCCGTCCGGCAGTGTCAGATATCAATGGAGATGGTTTGAAAGATTTGGTCATTGGCGGATATCATTTTACGGATGGACCGGCAACACGGATTCCATCTCTTTGGCTGTTTTCAAATACAGGGACTTTATCGCAGCCTTCTTTTAAATTTATAACTGATGATTATTTATCCATGAGTTTATTTGGGAGTAATCCAACTTTTGATTATGCGCCCGCATTTGGTGATTTAGATGGTGATGGTTCGATTGATTTGATTGTCGGTGATCAGAATGGCAAACTCTTTTTTTACAAGAATACTTCTGCGTCAGGTGATTCAATGATTTTCGCTACGCCTGTATATCCTTACATGAATATAGCTGTAGGCGTGTCTGCAACACCGCAGATAGCTGATATTAATGGAGATGGTTTGAATGATCTGGTAGTAGGCGAGAGGACCGGGAACGCAGATGGGAATGGACGGTGCAGTAATTTGAATTATTTTCAAAACCAGGGAATTGTTGGGGAACCACTTTTTAGTCCTGATGTGAATGCTTTCCCTAATACCGGATGTTATGGAAGGGTTTTGTTTGATATTCAGATTGGATTACCACAGTATAGTACACCAGCCATTTTCAGAACTGAGGATGGTCTCGTATTGATGACAGGAAGTGAACCCGGCAATCTTCATGTGTATGGAAATCTTCAGGCAGGTATTGCTGGGTCCTTATTAGAACTAGATACTTTGTATGGGGGACTGGATGTGGGAAACCGAAGTGCACCGGCAATGGCAGATCTAAATAATGATGGAAAATTTGAAATGATTGTTGGTAATCAGAGAGGCGGGCTTGAATTGTTTTCAACTGTATTTGAGGTAGGTTCAACCTCGGTTGCTGATGTCGAAGAATCCATAAAGCCATTTACGCTTTTGCAGGATTTGGGTAATAAAAGCGTGGACATAAGATGGAATGATGTACCAGGAGAAAGTATGCTGGTAGATTTATTTGGAAGAGTATTGCAAACTAAATCCAGTAGTGAAATTCAGCAATTCGATTTCCAAACATATCCGTCTGGAGTGTACTTTATAAGATTGCAGTTGAAGGGTAACGTGTGGGTAGAGAAAATTTTTATCCCCTAATTTATTCACTTGACCGTAAAACTTTAGGGGGTTGTGACTCGGGATATTTTTCAAGATAGATTTTTCCGTTTAAAAATCTTTCTATCAATTTCCCCCTGACGAAATACCTATAGGTTCCAAAACAAATAACTGCAGTTACCGATATAGTAATTCCAAACTTTACTAAAGATGGAATTGCAAAACCTGCTAATACACCAGGGATAAAAGCTACAACTGGTAAATGCATGATATATACCCAATACGATGCATCCATTACATATTTCATTCCGGAAGATGGCGCATTGAAATACATAAGGGCACCTCTAATAACCAACTGATCAAAAAAGAACCTTGTTGAATATCAACACATTATGAATTTATTTAATACAAATTAAGGGTTATTCGAGGTTCC
>JAYUXX010000201.1:0-10884 GCA_043752765.1 Saprospiraceae bacterium
TGTTGAATTGTTTTTTCGCTTACCGTTACGCCTGATAGATCAACTTTCACAGAGGCCTGATCCTTTCTCAGTCCGGCCCTGGCCTGTGCATGTGGGAGTTGTTCAGGAGGTGGTCCAACACGTGCGTTAAGAACTTTCAGGAAGTCTTTGATATGACTTTCGATGTGAGGATCCTGAGCCGGATCCAGAACATGATCTTTTGGATCTGATTCATTTTTCATTTAATGGCTATTAAAAAATTTCGTAGAGGGAACTCTTATAATGACCATTAAGTTTTGATTGCCGAAATAATTATCACATATTCCTAATTCCTTTTTTTGCTTTCATGTTGGAGATGCAATATTTCTGAGCATCCCACTAAAAATATAGCCATGAAAAGGAAAAACTGCATACCAGTACATTCTACCCAATACTCCTAAGGGCCGGAAAGTGGCTGTTTGTGTCAGGATATTGTCTTCGCTGATTTTAAATTCTAACCAGGCTTCTCCCGGAAGTTTCATTTCTGCATATAACAGTAATCTTTGTTCCTTTTTATCCGCTAATAATACCCGCCAAAAATCCAATGCATCACCCGGTGAAATGTCTGTTGCATTTTTTCTTCCTCTCCTCATTCCGACACCGCCAAATAGTTGATCAATAAATCCGCGAATCTCCCATAATCCTTTGCCCGCGTACCATCCCGTCTTGCCGCCTATCGACCATATTTTATCAAGGGCATTTTTGACATTGGCCACTTTCGCTGTACGGACATCTTTAAAACAACCGTTTACGGGTACTTCAATATAGTGTGATAAACCGTTCTTTAAAAGATCACTTGATTGGGCATCTTTCCAACTGGATAAAACTTGGTTTTGTCCGATCTTATCAAATGCAAGTTGAATGGAAGTATCATAATTAATTAAGGTAATACCGAGAAGACCGGCTAAATGGTTCGGCTTGCAAATCACCTCAATCTTCATACTGCTGACAAGATTTTTAGCTAATGCATAAGATGTAGATGTCACAAAGTATAACCAGTAGGATGAAATTTTTGGCGTCATCATAGGTACCACAATGATCTTCCTTCGAAGACCCCGAACTTTTGCAAAACGCAACAGCATTTCTCGGTAGCTCAAAATATCCGGTCCTCCTATATCGTAACTTTTATTGTAGGTTTCATTTATTCCAATGACTCCGTTTAAAAATTCAACTACATTTCGAATTGCAATCGGCTGACATTTAGTTTTCAACCATCTCGGCGTGATCATGACAGGTAATTTCTCCACCAGATCCCGAATAATTTCAAATGACGCACTCCCTGATCCTACAATAATCCCTGCCCTCAAGGTTGTGAGTGGAAATGATGCATCGGCTAATATTTGCTCTACATTTTTTCGGGATGATAAATGTTTCGACAATTCCGATTCATTAATAATACCGCTTAAATAAATAACCTGTGCAACATTCGTTTTTTGGATCCTCTCTTTGAAATTGATTGCACAGGTTTCTTCCAGACTTTCAAAATTGACAGATGGAGCGGACATTGAATGAATCAGGTAGTAGGCAATATCAATATCATCGGGAATATTTTCAAGACTATTTTTATCCAGGAAATTAGCTTCAATAACCGAGAGGTTTTCAGATTCATATTTGTTATGATTAAATCTGTTTTTATCTCTTACGCAACAAACAACTTTATGCCCATTTTGTAACAGCACAGGTAAAAGTCGTTGCGCGATGTAGCCTGTAACACCTGTGAGGAGGATTTTCATTGGTTATATTTTCAGCGTGGACATACCTCCATCGACATGGAAAATTTGTCCTGTAATCCAGGAAGATTTATCTGATAACAGGAACTCGGTCATATCTGCGATGTCCCGGGTTGTACCAATTCTTTTGAGAGGATGTCGTAGTGCGTTCGCCTCCTTCTTCTGATCCGTGTTGAGGAAACCCGAGGCCAGGGGTGTATCGGTCAATGATGGTGCGATGCAATTGACGCGGATTTTTGGTGCAAACTCTGCGGCTAAAGCTTTTGTTAATCCTTCTAAAGCGCCTTTCGATGTAGACACTAGTGAATGAAAGTTTAGCCCGGTTTGGACTGCAACCGTTGAATATAAGACGATGGAACCGTGGTCGGAGTTCTTTAATTTTTTCAATGCTGCCTGGATAACTTTTACCGCACCTACCACCTGCAAATTGAAGTCGCTTGTAAAATCTGCTGCTTTAATTCTGTCAAATGGACGGAGATTTATGCTGCCCGGGCAATAGACCAGTCCGTCAATAGTTTCCGGCAGAAAGTCAAGTAATATGGTTTCGTCCATAACATTCAAGTGATGAAATTCAAGTGCATCGTTTTCGGATTCCAACTTATGGTTATTGTAGGTCCCAAAAACATGATGTGCGGATTCCGAAAGTTGAACTGCTAATTGGCGGCCGATTCCGCTGGAAGCACCAATAATAAGGATGTTTGACATAAACAAAGGTGTAATTGAATACAATCTTTACGATGTAAGTGCACTTTTGGTTTGCGATGCTGCCTACCGATTGTTAATATCCTTGATAAGCTTTATCACATCCTCAATCTCATTCCCCATTTCTTTTGAGTCGAATTTATCTTCCGACAAGAATGTAATCCATGAACAACTGAAACGATGACCACGCGAATGTAGTCCATAGAATTTACGCAGTGAATGTCATAGATCACTGGTGTCTCTAACAAGGTATTTGCAGTCATGGAAGCTCCTGCTATCGCACCTACCATCCAAAACATTGGCCCCATGACAAATGCCGCACCGGGGGTCTGATTGGAGTTAGGTTATTTCCAGATATAAATATACCCCCATTCCTGGATTCGGTGAAATTCAAAATCTTTTGACATGCCCAAGAATACTATACAGACTGGACATGTTCTGCTTAATCGCATGTTCCGGAAAAAATAATTGCTGCTTATAAACGATTGCATATACTTTTTTAATCGGGTCATTTTTTCCGTCGATAAACCAACAATGATCTACTAGCGTGTCTTTAAAAGCCTGTGCACTTGGAACACCCAGATCAATTTTCCGCATTTTGGGAAATTCCACAGCTCTTTTATTCTGGAAATCTTAAAATGTATGGTAAATACCTTCCGGGAAATTCCTAAACAAAGTATCCTGCCCGAAGCTCGTATTTCCCATGATCAGGTATCTAGTGAGGTTATTTTATCCTATGCGAATTTATTAAAATTGATGTGAATATTCGATGTGACAGGACAGCTATAACATCTACAAATCGGTGTTGACGATTTCATTAGCTTCCGTCAGCCTGGTAAAATGTCTGAGGCGTGTAGCAAAAATTACGAAGAAGCAACAGCTTTATTTATTTTCCTGAACAGAGAATTTGTTTTCGAAGAAATCTTTGTTGTTACTTTTTTAAGCTCATTCATTTCTTTGGGATTGATAGCATCGGTTGCCATTGATTTTTTAAGATGTTTGACGATGACCTGACCATCATGCCATTTGCCTAATAGGTCAGGCAAAATTTCTTCCTGTGGTAATGGTTTATATTTTTTTTCCTGTTTCAGACTTTTACGATTATAATTGAATTTTTTTAATTTTTTTCTAAGATCATGGGCATGAGCTACCTTGATAGATTGTTGATTTAAAAGTTTAATAATTTCGTTTTGTTTTTCTTTCATATACGTTTTGACCTTTTCTTTATCTACCTGATCGAGAACGGTTGCAATTTTCCTGTACGAATCCTTAAGCTTGGACACTACCTTTTTGTCAGCAATGGAGAAATAGTGTGCCTGCTCCTGCAATCTGCTTTTCTTTAATTTATCCCTGTATAGTTTGACCAGGGGCATAGCCGAATATTTTTTGAGGGTGGTTTCTTCAATATATATTTCTCTCACTTTCCCAGCCTGATCAAAAATTTCTTTGAATGGTTTGAAGACTTTAGCCCGTTCAAAATCTTCGGATGTTGAATTTACTATATCAAGAAACGCATCCAGCTTCTTTATTTCAACGCGAAGGGCATGAAATGTAGCGGGAGTATATTCACATTTTGAATTTTTTAAAAGATGATTTATGGCTTCTTCTCTTTTTTTAAAATACTTGGTCATTACTTTCATAGGTCAAGCTTAATGTGATTTAGGGGTTGAGGAATTGTAATAGAGGATTGATATATAACGGTAGTAGGGACGTTGATGTTTTGAAAAGGAGGGATTTTTACATTGGGGGTCGAAATTTGTCCCTCCGGGAGCAGAATTTAAGAATTTACTGAATCTATATCCTATCGAGACTAAAATTTTAGAAATGCTGAATCCTTAATATATGTTTAGAATTTATATAATGTAATTCTGTTTTTTTATAAATTCTGCTCCAGACCTTTTACATGGGTAAAAGATTAACGGTTAAGGAATTTTTCTTTGATTATATTTTGGGTTGAACATTAGTTTGTACTGTAAACTGGGACTTCCAAAGTTTATTAGTAACCCTAAGGGGAAATCATAAGCTACTGTATAGTTTTTAGCCTGAGCTATATGCGCATCTTCCAGATTTATCACCGCTTTTAGCTCTACGATCACCTTATTTTCTACAACAAAATCTGCTCTTCTAATTCCAACGTTTGTTTGATTATAGTAGATGGTGTGCACTTGTTCCTGAACAAATGATAGTTCAGCATGAGATAATTCAATAGACAGGCATCTTTGATAGATTCTTTCCTGAAATCCGGGGCCGAGCGTATTATGCACTTTCATAGCGCAACCTATTATTTTAAAGGTCAACGGATCCTTTTCCATGATTTCAACTAGTTAGTGAATAAACCAAATTACGGGATTTTGGAAATGACTACAAATTCACCAATGCTCACCATGATGAACGTGCGGTCCTAAATCAGAGATGCAAGATTATTATGGTTCTACAGGAGGCAGTAAGTAGATCCGTTCTATCGAACTTCAGATTCCACCCGCGCAGACCCTTATCACCATAAACCTTAGGGAGTTTGCATCTGAGGCAGAAGAACTTGCATTTGCAAATAAACTTGATATAACAAAATTGAAATTGGCGCTGGGGGAATAAATCTATTTTGGATTTTAGATTTTGTGAGCGCTTTAAGCGACATCGCCCCAACCCGTGAGGTTTGGGGTTTGGATTTCATGAAGGTTGAGTGTGATTCTTCGTTTGCTAATGAGTTTTGATGACTTTGTAGGAAAACATTTTTTGCCCTTCGAAAATGACTACTATATATAAGCCTGTTGTTAATTTGGAAATATCCACACTACCAATAAATGTGTCCTCAATGATATGATGCATCAATAATTTGCCACGCAGATCAAATAGTTTAATGTCATATTCCACTGGAGAAATAGTAGACGTAGCTATAATATTTAGGTAATCCTTCGCCGGATTAGGACTTAGAGTGAACTTCGAAATAGAAGAAGAGTTTGGAAAAACTGAAACGGATTGGGAGCAATCTGCAGCGGTATCAACCTGCATCAAGTTTCCATTCTGACTATAGCATAGTAAAGCACTTCCGAATTCGATGCCAACCTCTGCACATGGACTTTGATATAAACCCTTGGTAGAGCCCACACCCTCAATAAGACTAGCAGAGATAAAGCCGGAATCGGGCGAAAAGAAAAAGTGCTTTCTTGGGATGTTGCCTAGATAAATTGTGTCGATATGATCTACAATACGAAGACTATTACATCCGGTACTTACGGCAGTGTCCCCGACCTCCAGGTTGAAATCAGCAAAAAGGATATCATCACTAAGGTCTGCATCGTATCGGTAAAACTTGCTCTGTTCCTCTCTTATAAGATGAGATGGGATCGAGAATGGTTCTACAGAGAGAATAGAATCTCCCATTAAATCATAGATGGTCACAGTTCCAGTCTCCTGAGTTTTAAAATATGTTTTTCCGTTGACCACTGTGTCACCATTCATAGTAATCATATAGTCCGTTGTTGTGCATGTTCCGTCAAAGCCACAGAACCCACTTGATTCCGTCCATTTTGATGATTGATCGAGATAATTTTGGGCATGGACATGACAGAGACATCCAACAAGGAAAGCTGAGATCAAAAGTTTCATATGCAAATGATTTGTAATTTTTAATCTTAAGCTTTTGGTCAGATAGGAGTAACTGTTTTTCATGATAATGTAACTCGAATGGACATATTTTGTTTTAAAATTATGGATGCACGGGTTTTCGAGATTTGCTGAGCTTTCTATTTGCTCAGCATTATCTTCACACCACGACGGTTGTCAAATTTGTTACATACAGCCAAAAGGTTGCTTCAATTGATTTTCACTCGAGGAAGTTTTTTTTGAATTTCATTGGTAACGGATGTCAACATCCGCCCAACGTGTTTCCGTTTGGAAGCTTCGCCTCCTTGGAAATCACGTGATTTTCCCTATGCTCCATGCTCCATGCTGCATGCTCCCTGCTCCCTGCCTTTTCATTTGCTCTGCATCATCTCCACACCACTCCATGTCTCCGGCAATCCATTGGTAATGTAACCATGGATCTTATGCAGAAAACCAAAGGCAGTAAGATCCAGCGGATTTGTTTGATACACCTGATCAAAATATCTTCGCGCAGCTGGCATGTCCTTTGCAAAATAGGCCTCCATACCCGCATGAAAACTCAACAGAGAAGCATTTTTTAGTTTTATTTGTTCATCACTATCTCCATTGAAACATTCATACACACCAATTGAATGATACTTTCCTTTAGCCTGCACTTTACCCAGATATCGGAGATGAAATTTTTCGGGATCATCGAGTTTTTGAATGATGTCTTCACTCAAAATAAAGTTGACACTAAAGTGTTTCGTCAGTCCTTCCATTCGTGAAGCTGTATTGACAGTGTCAGAAATTACTGCAGCATCTGTACGCAACGAATCCCCTATAATTCCCATCATTAACGGACCACTATGAAGCCCAATTCCAAGTCGGATGGGTTTGCGTGATTGTTCATTTCGTTCAACATTGTATTGATCAATCATCCGTAGAATGTCAATTCCGGCCTGCACACCATCATCTGCTTTCTTCATGTACAACATCATGATCGTATCCCCCAAATACTGGTTGATCATACCATGATTCTTTTTTACGATCGGCCCTACTTTACCTGCCAGTGCATTCACAAACATAAAATTCTCACGCGGACTCATGTCTTCAGCAAGTGCCGTGTAATCCCGAATATCTGAAAACATGACATGTACATTCTGCTCAACCATATCACCTCTGTGCAGGTCCATGATGGTTTGATGCCCAAGAGACTGGATAAACTCGTGTGGTACAAAACGATTGGTGGCTTCGTGAATATCATAATTGTCAAGTTGAGATTTTACTCTGGCTAGCAACTCATCCTTTGAAAATGGTTTGACGATATAATCATTAGCACCTGTACCCAGCCCCTCAACAAGATCATTAACCTGATTTTTGGCAGTAACCATGATAACGGGAAGCTCTGTCATCAAATAGCGTTCGCGTATTTTCTGACATACATCGTAGCCTGACATACGGGGCATCATCACATCAAGTAAGACCATGTGAAAATGATTTCCATTCTCCAGCAATTCCAACGCTTCCATTCCATTACTGGCAAGCGTAACCGCATAGCCCTCATGCTCGAGATGATTTTTAAGTACTTTCAAATTGACAGGCTCATCATCTACTACAAGAATGCGGCGTACTGCAGAACTATCAGTGAGGAGATTTGATTTCGCAGGTTGGGTTGAGGATTTTACTGATTTCGCAGGTTTATTTATATGCTGATCAATCGCAGTAGATACAGGTGTATTTTTGGCTGATGTAGCTGCATACATTTCATTTGATTGTGGGGCTTTGGGTAACGTAAATGAGAAGATGGATCCTTTGCCCGGCTCAGATACCACACCGATATTACCCCCATGAAGTTCTACCAGATATTTTGTAATACTTAAGCCTAATCCTGTCCCGCCAAACTCCCTTGCAATAGATCCGTCAGCCTGTTCAAATTCCCTGAAGATCAATTCCTGTTTTTCCTTCTCAACACCGATACCAGTATCCTTGACGCTGATTACAACCATGTCATCGGCTACCTGTGCATCGATTGTGATGGATCCTTCCTTTGTGAACTTGATCGCATTGGCGACAAGATTTTGAAAGATTTGCTGAAGCCTGTTTTCGTCTGCCATGCAGAACGGAATATTTTCAGGGATCTGGTTCCGCAGTACAATATTATTATTTTGGATTAGCTGACGATTCATGCGTAGGCATAGATCTGCTATCGTGCGTATGTCCACGGGTCTCTTGTTGAGCTGTAGGTCATGTTCTTTAAGCCTTGAAAAATCCAGAATGTCATTGACAAGATTAGATAGTCTCCTTCCTGAGGAGATGACCAATTCCAGATCTTCTCTTTCTGCTTCGGAGTGACTGTTTTGTAATAGAGATTCAACAAGCCCTATCATGCCATTGATCGGCGTACGCAATTCGTGTGATGTATTCGCTAAAAACTGATCTTTCAATTTATCAACCTGACGTAATTGTTGTGATACTGCCATCTCTCGTTGCAGTCGGGCCTGGTGCATGGCAGATCTTTTCCGGTAGAAAACATAAATAAGTCCTGCAAGCAATAACAGAATAGCAGCTTGTACATAAAGTCTGCCTAAAAATGGTTTGAGAATAATGAGCGGAATGATCAACTCATTCTCTGACCATTGTCCTTTGGAACTTTGACCTTTTATGCGGATTTGATATTCGCCTCCTTTAAGTCCGTTGATCCGGATAAAATTTTCTGTGAGATAAGTCCAATTCGTATTGAGACCATCAATCCGATATGCAAATCGTTTGAGCTTCGGATCATCATAATCCAGTATTGAATAATGAATCAGAAAAGAAGAAACTTGTGCGCTAAGTCGTATTGGTTTGGACTGAGATGCAGCATTGGTGAGGTCTATAATTTCGCCTGTCTGTTCATTGATGGCTTCGAACTTTGTGAGTCGCACCGGAAGTTTGACTGAAGAAACCTCAATCATGTCGGCGGGATGAAAAGAAATAAATCCATTCAGTCCCCCAAAATATAAATTGCCTTTGCTATCTCTGAGGTGAGATGTCCTGTTAAACTCTTCGTGTGGAATTCCCTCTGATTTCAGGAACGTACGACAAATGCCCGTTTCTTTTTCAAATCGCATGAGTCCAAAATCACTGGGCATCCAGAGAAACCCATAATCATCTTCGTAGATCGCATAGATCACATTATGGGAGAGACCCTCACTTACGGTGTAGGGCCTGAATGTTTTATTAGCTCGATCCCACCGGATCAATCCACCACCACGGGATGCAATCCAATAGATGTTATCATCATCTTTATGCAGGAAGAGCAGGTTATTGTTAGGAAGTTTAGCGGCTTGTTCATCGACATGCTCCAGGATCCCTTTCTCCATATCCAGCAGAAAGAGACCATTCTCAGTGCTGAGCCAGATTCCTTCATCCGTTTCAAGGATATGGGTTATGGAATTTTTATCGAGAGCATTGAAGCCATTAAGTTTGGTGAGTCTAAGGGGAGGCTTTTCATCATTAGGGTTTTTTATATATAAACCATCCGTCGTACCCATTAAAATTTCACCAGATCGAATTTGTTGGATGGACCATGAAGCAAAATAAGGTAAAGAAGTATGAATAATATATTTGAACAGCTGACCTGTGGCAGGTATAAATTTTAGAATGTATCGTCCTTCAACAGAATACCAAATATTTCCATTAAAGTCTGTAATTCCCGCATGTCCCAGGGTGTGATCATTTAGTTCCCAATTTTGAATTATTCCGGATCGTGGATCAAGAATATAATTCCTAAACGATCCCATGCCATAGATATTCCCTTGTTTGTCCTCTGCAAATCCCCGGCATGAGAACCGCGGTGATTGATTGGAGAGGTATGAATTGAAATACTTTAGTCTTTTGGATAAAATATAAATACCATCATTTGTTTTGCACCATATGTTCCCAAGAGGATCGAAATCTGCAACTTTAAATTGATCCTTTGGTAATTTTATGATCGTTGGATATTCGATTTCCTTATTTCGGAGATCCAGAATAAAATATTCCGATCCATCGTATATAAGCATTCGTTTTTGATAGATGTCATACCCTCCCAGAGCATTCGTTTGTGTTCTTGATGCAATAGGATGAGTTGAAGAAAATCCACCTGCATCGAAATAAGAATAATATTTCAGAAAGCCGAAAGCATCGGAAGCTGCCATGACATGTTTATCGCCTGTAAATGTTCCCACCACCTGCCAGTACAAAGAATCATTGTCCGAACTATCTTTTGTAATTGCGGAATGCCGGCCTAGCCAGGTCCCATTTTTATTCCAAATTTCGATTGAGTCACCTCTGAGGGCACTGACCAGGATTAAATCTTTACTAACACTTAGCACCAGGTCTTTTTCTGTGGAAGATGTATGGAAGAGAAGTTTAAACTTAAATTGATCAAATTGATAAACATCATTTTGTTGAGTCAGGATAAAAAGATTATGCAAGGAGTCAGAAGCAATATTTATGATATCATTGAAATCAAAAGGCATGGGTTCCGAGATATAATCCTGGATTGGTTTGGCACTAAGGCTGATGGGATCCAGAATATCAATAAACATAACAGCCTGGCTTACATCCCTCTCTATCAACCACAGCATATCATTTCGATCGAGGAAAAGGTCATGTATTGCGTTCGCTTGAAGTTGATGAGATTCGCGAGTCAGTATATCAAAGTGGTGGCCGTCGTAGCGATTTAGTCCGAAATTGGTGGATACCCATTTATAACCCCTGCTATCCTGAATGATGTCATGAATAAACCGGTTCGAAAGCCCATCTTCGACACTGATGTATTGTACTTTCCAATAATCCTGACACGTGATTATAGGTATTAGCGTGA